>CAVDQU010000283.1:0-2007 GCA_963611035.1 Agathobaculum sp. | reverse complement strand
AGATTGTCGAAGCATGGGGACAAAAGCAGCCTAACGAAAGTGATGTTTATTGGACAAACCGAATTTTGTACCTACAGCAGTTCTCCGAATTTTTAGTAGGGCAGGGATACAGCGGCTACATTACAAAAGTCCACAAATCCAGCCGTTCGCAGTTCAAAGCATACGTCTTTACACATGAGGAAATGAAGAAAATCTTCGCTGCGGCTGACGCAATGGATTTTTCTCCATACTCCCCGTACAAGCATTTGTCGTTTCCACTGCTTTACAGGATGCTGTATGGCTGTGGTTTCCGCATTTCAGAGCTGTTGAACCTGAAACTCTCTGATGTGGATACGGAAAAAGGATGGGTTCATGTCCTTCATGCGAAAAACGACAATGAGCGTTTTGTACCTATGGCGGAATCTCTGAACCTACGCTGCAAAGCATATATCTCGGCTGTCCATAAGGGACACAGCCCGGATTATCCATTTTTCTTCAAAAGAGATGGCAGCAAATATACCGTAGGTAACATCGAAAAACACTTCCGAGAAATGCTCTGGTTTGCAGGAATACCATACCGAGGGCAGAAAAACGGGCCGAGAGTGCATGACATTCGCCATACTTTTATCTGTCACCGGCTGAATATGTGGGCACATGAAAAAGCTGACTTGATGACACTTCTGCCTATTCTTTCAAAGTATGTTGGGCATACGGGTGTACCCTCTACGCAATGGTATTTGAAGCTCACTGCGGAGGCTTTCCCTGATGTTCTCGAAGCAATGGAGCAACTAACAGGACAGGTATTCCCCACGGTTGGAGGTGTCGATTATGAGTAGAAACGGCAAAAAAGATTTTGCTTACCACTTGTCGAGGTTCCTGTCCGTCTATCTTCCCGGTCAGAGAAATGTCAGTGAGAATACAGTGCTTTCGTACAAAGACACCTTCAAGCTGATCCTGTTGTTTGCAAAGGACGAAAAGAAGCTGCTGTCTAACCAGCTTTCAATCAGTGACCTGACACGCCCGTTTTTTGAAGAATTTATCCAATGGCTGAAATCCTACCGGAAATGCGGTATTTCTACCTGCAACCAGCGATTAGGAGCAATCCACGCCTTTTTTATCTACCTCCAATACGAGATGCCGGAAGCTGCGGCACAGTGTCAGGAAGTGTTGGCGATTAGGACAGCAAAAGCACCTGAAGGACAGCTTAATTACCTGACCGTAGAAGGCATTGCTGCATTATTGGCCCAGCCGGACATATCTACCAAAGCAGGGAGGCGTGATGCCGCCCTGTTGAGCCTGCTGTATGACTCTGGTGCCAGAGTACAGGAGCTTGTTGACCTGACAATAGGGGATGTTCGCTTTATATCTCCTGCAACGGTCAAACTGACCGGGAAAGGACGAAAAACGCGGATTGTCCCACTGTTGTCAGGTCCAGAAAGCCTGTTAAGGGTATACATGAAGGATTCCAATCTGGAACAGGCTCCCAGCACACACCCATTATTTTGCAACAGAAGCGGCACAAAATTCACACGAGCCGGTATTGCCTACACCCTGAAAAAATATGCAGATATGGCACGCAGCACATCTCCGGATTTGATACCAGAAACGGTAACGCCTCACTGTCTGCGCCACTCAAAGGCGATGCACCTGCTTCAAGCCAATGTAAACTTAATTTATATCCGGGATTTACTCGGACATAGTGAAATCAAGACCACTGAGATCTACGCAAGAGCCGATACCTCATTAAAACGTCAGGCTTTAGAAAAGGCCAGCCCAGTCAACCAACAGATACAATACCCCGCATGGACGGACGATGATGATTTAATGAGCTGGCTCAATTCTTTTGGTAAATGATAACCATGTCAGCAACTTACATAGTCCGCCGGCGAGAACGTCGGGGGATTATGTGAAGTTGCAGGAAGGAGAACTTATTGAAATCAACAGAAAAAGAGCAAAACTTTTCATTTCCCGCTACTAAACATAAGAAGCAGACCGCAGAATAGCCGGGGTTCCGGCTATGTATCAGGC
>CAVDQU010000282.1:0-2021 GCA_963611035.1 Agathobaculum sp. | reverse complement strand
CATTATACATCAGAAAGTCCTGTACGATATTTTTTTTGTGAAAAAGTTGTAAAGTGGTGTACACAAAGATAATTCGTTGGTTTTGTATGTAATTTTATTAACAATATCCAGTAAAAATCCTGTTAAAAGGCCGGATTAAAATAGAAAAATTGTGAAAAACAGAAGAGTGCCGGGAAACGTAAGGATTTTTGGGGAATCCACTTGTATAGTGAAATTATTTTAGGTATAATGAAATGAGATATATTAAAGCAAAACAGGCAGATCCCGGTTTTGTCATACAAGAATTAGGAGGAAGACTCGTGAACAGAGAGAAGATTATTGTGATCGACTTTGGCGGTCAGTACAATCAGCTGGTTGCCCGCCGTGTACGTGAGTGCAATGTTTATTGTGAGATCTATTCTTACAGAACTGATATTGAAAAGATCAAAGAAATGGATCCAAAGGGTATCATTTTAACCGGCGGACCAAACAGTGTGTATGAAGAAGGCGCTGCAACCTGCAGCAAAGAGCTGTTTGAACTGGGGATCCCGGTACTGGGCTTATGCTATGGCGCACAGCTGATGATGCATTTATTAGGCGGTCATGTATGCAAGGCTCCTGTTCGTGAGTACGGAAAGATCGAAGTAACCGTAGATCAGTCCAGCAAGTTATTTAAGAATGTATCTGAAAAGACCATCTGCTGGATGAGCCACAACGATTACATTGAAAAAAAAGCTCCCGGATTTAAGATCATCGCTCATACAGATAACTGCCCGGTTGCAGCTGCCCAGTGGGAAGAGAAGAACCTGTATGCGATCCAGTATCATCCAGAAGTGCTTCATACTGTAGAAGGAACCAAAATGCTGTCCAACTTTGTATACAATGTCTGTGGCTGTGCAGGCGACTGGAAAATGGACGCTTTCGTTGAAAATACCATTAAAGCCATCCGTGAAAAAGTTGGAAACGGTAAGGTGCTGTGTGCACTGTCCGGCGGTGTAGATTCTTCTGTAGCAGCTGTTATGCTTGCAAAGGCAGTTGGCGATCAGCTGACTTGCGTATTCGTAGATCACGGTCTGCTTCGTAAGAACGAGGGTGATGAAGTAGAAGAAGTATTCGGACCAAACGGCCCATATAACTTAAATTTCATCCGTGTCAATGCTCAGGACCGCTTCTACAGCAAATTAGCAGGTGTAGAAGAGCCAGAGAGAAAACGTAAGATCATCGGCGAAGAATTCATCCGTGTATTCGAAGAAGAAGCAAAGAAGATCGGTGCTGTAGACTTCCTGGTACAGGGAACCATTTATCCAGATGTTGTAGAAAGCGGTCTGGGCGGCGAATCCGCAGTGATCAAGTCCCACCACAATGTAGGAGGACTTCCTGACTACGTAGATTTCAAGGAGATCATCGAACCTCTCCGCGACCTGTTTAAGGATGAAGTCCGCAAAGCCGGCTTAGAGCTTGGCATCCCTGAAAAACTGGTATACCGCCAGCCATTCCCAGGCCCGGGCCTTGGAATCCGTATCATCGGTGAAGTAACCGCTGAAAAGGTAAAGATGGTACAGGAGGCAGACGCCATCTACCGCGAAGAGATCGCAAACGCAGGTCTCGACCGCAGCATCGGCCAGTACTTCGCAGCGCTGACCAACATGCGTTCCGTAGGCGTTATGGGTGACGAAAGAACCTACGACTACGCCATCGCATTAAGAGCCGTAAACACCATCGATTTCATGACTGCAGAAGCAGCCGAGATCCCGTGGGAAGTACTTGGAAAAGTGGCAAGCAGAATTGTCAATGAAGTGAAGCATGTGAATAGAGTGCTTTATGATTGCACTGGGAAGCCACCGGCTACGATTGAGTTTGAATAATTTGAAATGCTTTAAGAATCCAGTATTTATGCGGGTTTGCGGCACTTCAAAAAGTCTTTTGATAACAATTTGATAACGGTTGCATAAGAGCTATTATTCTTGTAATCCAGTGGTTTTCGGGTAGAGAATGATTGACAGGTGGTTGTGCAACAGGCGCTTAGAGCCAGGGGTTCCAAA
>CAVDQU010000281.1:0-2041 GCA_963611035.1 Agathobaculum sp. | reverse complement strand
CATCACGAGGATCCATGTCATATTGTCCGGTTTCAGGCAAAAAGCAAGACCCGCTATAACCGCAATTGCCAATCCCACTTCCATCACTGTCCGTTTACCGAATTTCTTTACCAAGGGCCACATTATGACAATACCGATTCCCAGAGGGAAATTACCGATCGCTGATACGATTGGCATTGTTATACCATCATTATATGTACCGAGTACCCAGTTGCAGTAGTACAGCAGGCTGCTGTTCTGTATATTAGTAGCAATCTGGATCACAATATATGCAATCATAAAAATTACCCAGTATTTACTCTTAAGACATGCTTTTAACTGATCCATAAAGGACACTTTTTGAGCGTCTTCGATGTCAGCAGTTTCTTCCGTAACTCTTTCTTTTGTAAAAAAGTACTCGAGCATAATGCAGGGAAGCATTATAATCGAAAACAGAACGCTCATCAGGCGCCATTTTGCCGCATCTACCCCCAGTGCCGGAAGTACCAGCATCGGAAAGAGCATCGCCACGAAGAAGCCGGGAATGATACTCAAAGCCATATTGGACAGCATAGCCACACCGTCACGTTGTTTGGAATTCCTTGTAGAAAGCGGAACCAGCATCATATGGCTCATATAGTAAATCGTATAGCCGATGGAATAATACAGGTTATAACTGAATACGATCCAGATGGCCTGTACAGTAGGGCTCGCATTTGGAATGGAAAAACTTAAAATGGCGCTGATCAGCAGGATCGGAGCTGCAAAAATCAGCCACGGCCTTGCTTTCCCCTGTCGGCTCTTAGTAGTATCTATAATGCGTCCCATAATAATATTTGTGATCGCATCAACAATCTTTGAAATAATCGGAAAAATCAGGATAAATGCCCCACCTGCAATTCCATTGACCTTTGCCACATCTGTCCAGTACACATTCAGATATTGTCCCATGATGGCATTGAGCATAATAACTCCGCCGGGTCCAAGAAAGAATCCGATCCAGCGTTCTTTATTCTGTACATTTGCCGAGTGGATCTTTGAATCCATTCTTTTTGATGAAAATAATTTTCCGGATGTATAAAAACTCATCTCATTTCCTCCATTCCCTGTTATGCTTCCGTCTCCCACGCTGTGGCAAAGAAGCCTCTTTTTCTTCCCTCAATGTACGCTGTATCTGTGATACAAAAACTTCCGGTAAGACGGATATCACTGGATGCTCCGCCTATCCTGACTGTCATATCTCCGGCTTCTACGATCCATCTCATATCTTTATCCAAAAAGGCAAATTGATCAGCTCTTACAGAAAAATGTATCTGCTTTCTCTCTCCTGCTCTCAATGCCACCCTGTAGAATCCGGCCAGTTCCTGCGCTGGTCTCAGCATAGACGCCAGCTCATCTGTCACATAAAGCTGCACGACCTCTTCTCCGTCCCGGCTGCTCACATTCTCAACCGTACAGGATATGAATACCATGCCTTCAGATGACGTGTGCTCCGATACTTCCAGATCATCGTATCGGAACTGAGAATAACTTTTTCCCTCTCCAAAGTAGTAGGCCGGTTCTTTTACGCCTTCCACATATTTGCTGATGACCATTCCGTTTCCGCCCATATATCCGCTCCCGTTTCTCTGAGAAGCGTAAAGCGGGATCTGTCCTTCGTCTTTCACAGCAGTTACCGGAAGTCGCCCGGCAGGATTATAATCACCGAAAAGCACATCTGCCGCAGCCATACTTTCCGCCTCCAGTGACGATGACCACATCCGCCTCTCTGGCTGCTTCAACTGCTTTTGCAAATCCGCTTGTTCAGCATCATGCTGTCATCTACTATCTCCTGTTTCACCTGAATATACGCAAGAGCAAGCATATTAACTATTTGTTCATAGGATCTTACAGGTATTTCTGTCTCTCTGAGAGAAAAGCCGTATTCTTTTTTAAAGTCAAACATATTTTCTATGCCCGGACTGCTCCATGCTGCTGGGCCGAAAAGCAGCAGTTTATCATTGTTATCCAGGAATGCGCCGGGCTGAAACTGTTTTTCTCTTCATCTGTCTTTCCTATATAC
>CAVDQU010000280.1:0-2042 GCA_963611035.1 Agathobaculum sp. | reverse complement strand
TTTACCGGGTATCTGATGAGATCTCTGTACTGAACAGTTACATATATATTATGCAGTTCCGGTATATGGACAGTTTTGAGGTGAAAATGGATATTGATCCGGAAACTCTTAACTGTAAGGTGCCGAAACTGCTGCTGCAGCCGGTGGTGGAAAACAGCATCACCCATGGATTTGACGGGTTGGACGAGCAGTTAGGTGAGATCACGGTTACCGGATATATCAAAGGTGATAAGCTGATCTTTGAGGTAACGGACAACGGAAAAGGAATGGATGAACAGACCATTGAGGCAGTTCTTAAGGGCGAAAAACGAAGCGGCCACCGTTCTATTGGCGTAAGTAATACCCACAGGCGGCTGCGTTTAAACTTTGGTGAAGCTTATGGCGTCCAGATTGAGTCTGAAAAAGGAAAATATACAAAAGTCCGCTTAAGTCTCCCGGTGATCCACCCGGAGGATGAAATGGGAACTTCAGAAAAAACGGAGGAGAAAGACAATGTATCGGGTTCTGATCGTAGATGATGAGTCAATTATGCGTATGATGCTCAGTACCATGGTAGATTGGGAAGAGTTAGGCTTTGAACTGGCGGGCTGTATGAGCAATGGCCGGGAAGCACTGGAATATATGGAACATGAGCGGGTGGACATCCTGGTAACGGATATCCAGATGCCGGTAGTGGACGGACTGGCACTGATCCAGCATGTAAATGAAAGGCCGGATCCCCCTCAGATCCTGGTGCTCAGTGCCTACAATGATTTCCCCTATGTGCGTCAGGCATTTAAGCTGGGAGTATATGATTATTGCCTGAAAAGAGAGCTGGGAACGGAAACATTTACCCGCCATTTAGAGGTCATGCGCCAGGAGCTGATCAAAGCGGGAAGAAGTGCAGGAACAGAACATGAAAATGGTCAGTCGGAGAAAATGCGGATGACGGCACTTTTACGGGGACAGGCGGAGCCGGAAAAAGGACTTCTGCCGGATCGTTACTGTATCGTCCGGTTTTCCGTTAAAGGTTACTGGGAGATCGTCCAGAAATTCGGAAAAGACTTAAACCGGGATTTCTTTCCAGTACTTTTAAATCTAGCAGAGCAGATTAGCCAGATCGCCTCCCATGCATTTTTAGTCCCTACAGGAGATGTAAGCCTTACCATGCTTTACCAGCTGGGAGAGGGGGACGATATCCAGACAGTACTGCGGGTATGCAGGCGGCTTCTTCGGGCATGGAAAAGCTATGTGAACATAACCGCGGCAGCAGGCATCAGCAATATTGGAAATGGCCCGGAAGATTTTGAAAATTGTCTCTCAGAGGCGGAAGCCAATCTGACCATGAAATATGTTATGAAGTCCCAAAACATGTTTTCACCGGAAGACTATGGGGAATTTAACAGGGAACAGGCCCTTTCCTGCAAGGACGAATATACAGGGATCATTGAAGCCTTAAAACAGGGAGAAAATGTGAATTTTGAGGCGGAAAAATCGAAAATACTGGCTGCTGCGGCAAATATGGGTATTGTATCCGGGAAAAAGTATGCCTTGTATCTGACATACCACATTGCCATGTCCCTGATCCACCAGATCGAGGATACAGATTATGTATATGAAAATGACTTGAAGCAGCAGATAGACAGGCTGCAGACAGAGCAGGAACTGCGGATCTGGCTGGTAAATTACTTAAATGATATGAAGCGTTACATGCAGCTTCATTATCAGTTTGAATTTCCGGACGAGATGAAGGTGGCAGTGGATTATCTCAATGATAATTATTATAAACCGGACCTGGCACTGGGAGAGGTAGCTTCCCGTGCAGGTTTCAGTGAGAAATATTTCAGTACTTTATTTACAAGGAGAATGGGAAGCTCTTTTTCCAGTTATTTAAAGAAGATCCGCATCCACCATGCCAAGTTATTATTACAGGGCACCCAGCAGAAGATGAAGGAGATCAGCCAGTCTGTAGGTTATAACAGCGTGGAGTATTTTGTCCGGGTATTTTCTGCGGAAACGGGTATGAGCCCGTCGGCCTACAGGAAAGAGCACAGAGCCAGTCT
>CAVDQU010000279.1:0-2058 GCA_963611035.1 Agathobaculum sp. | reverse complement strand
CCTGAAGTGTTTATTAACAACTTCTTTGTACATTATATAGCCTGGGCTCAAAATTTTCAATATAAAATGCAACCGGTGACTGATAAAAATGTGTAAAAATTTTTCAAAAAGACCATAAAAAAGATGGCTCAGAAAAACGATCTGAGCCATCAAAAAGTAATTACAGGCGGTAGCAGACTTTGCCTGGATTTAAGATCATCTTCGGGTCAAATACACGCTTGATGCCTTCCATTAATGCCATATTGGTCTCGCCAATGGACTCTACCAGATAATGGATCTTGCCGGAACCGATACCATGTTCACCGGAAACAAGTCCGCCCTGTGCAGAGGCCTCTTTATAGATAAGATCAAAGAATTTATCCACCCGTTTCTTAAATTCTTCCTCAGTCAGGTCATTGGAGCACTCGTAAATGTGAAGGTTTCCGTCGCCAGCATGTCCAAAGGAACGGATCACAAGGCCGCATTCTTCACCAGTCTTATTTACAAATTCAAGATAGGAAGCGATCTTTGTAACAGGAACAACCACATCGCACTTATCCAGAAGCTTGGTCTCTTCCATAATTACTTCCAGGAATGCAGAACGCGCAGCCCAGGCATCACGCATTTTTGCAGGACTGTCAGCTACTAAAACGTCCATAGCACCGGCGTCAAGAACCAGTTCTGCTGCCTGTTCCAGAAGAGTATATAACTGGTCTTCGCTGTCAGAATCCAGTGTGATCAGAAGATAAGCACCCACTGACTGTCCATTCATTTGCTGTGGGAAAACAGAACGTCCGGTGTGGCGTTCAGAAGCCAACACGATCTCACGCTCCATAAATTCAATAGCCTGAGGATTTAAGGAAGACATTTTCAGCTTTGGTACTGTTTCAAGGGCTGTTTTTAAGTCTTCAAATGGCACGATCAGGGAAGCACTTGCTTTTGGAGCAGGAATGATCTTTAAAGTGAGTTCCGTGATGATGCCAAGTGTACCTTCAGAACCGATCATCAGGTTTAACAGGGAATAACCGGAAGAAGTCTTGGAAACAGTAGCTCCAAGGTGGGTGATCTCACCAGTCGGAAGTACAACAGTCATGGCCCGGACATAATCTCTGGTGGAACCATATTTAACAGCACGCATGCCGCCGACATTAGTAGCAACATTTCCGCCTACGCAGGCAAATTTTTCACCTGGATCAGGCGGGTACATCATGCCTTTGGTCAGGCAGTCAGCAGCAAGATCATTTAAAAGAACGCCGCATTCAATATTTACAACGAAATTTTCCAGGTCATAATTTAAGATCCGGTTCATTTTAGACATATCCAGGAGAACGCCGCCAAGAAGGGGTACTGCGCCGCCTGCAAGTCCGGTTCCGGCACCTCTAGGGGTAACAGGAATGGTATTTTCATAGCAGATCTTCATTACAGCAGCTACTTCCTCTGTGGAACGGGGCTGCACTACCAGGTCCGGCATATGGGTGCCGTAGATGGGCATTTCATCTCGGGAAAAATCAGGGTTGATATCATCGCCGGTAAGGATGTGATCCGATACCTCTTTCAATTTAGAAATGATCTCAGGTGTGAGAGTATTATACTGGCCATAGGTTATATCCTCCTGTGTTGTATTGGAATTTTCTGTGCGATATGCAGAAAAAGCCCTTTGTGTTTTGTGAGTCCGTTATATAAAATTTGGTGAAAATTGCACAATATGTAAAATACACAAACACCAGTTTACAACTTTATAAATGGTAGACTTGCTGATGAATCAGCTGTTTTAAAGCCTTTGTCATAGCATTTGATTTTATGTGTGTTTCGATATTTTTCGCGAAAGTAGTAAAAAATATCTGGCTACGAATTTCCTGACTTAATTCAAAACGAAACTCCTGTACACTTTTTGTGCGGTATTTAGAAAAACGTTCGTTCTGATAGGGCAGAATCTTCATGGCGCAGTAGCTGATATTAATCAGGTTGACCAGCATTTCAATTCCTTTGCAGCTTCGCACCATATAGTTGCAAAAGGACCAGAAAGTTTTCTGCTCATAGTAGCTCGTTTCGATATTCCAGCGAAACGCATATAGTAAC
>CAVDQU010000278.1:0-2145 GCA_963611035.1 Agathobaculum sp. | reverse complement strand
GATCTGTTATTCATGATCATATGAATTTTACCGCTCCTGTATTTTTATAAACTTATAAAAAAAGCGCCATGGTTCCTATCTTCTAAGACCTAACGATAGAAACTCTGACGCTTATTTTTTCTACCCGGTGGCAGAAAAAAGTCATAGATCATTATATAGCACAGAAAGAACAAATTGTCCAGGATTTTGACTGTGGAATATTCTATTTTACATACTTTGAATACGCATTTTTCATGCGCTCCAGCGCTTCTTCAATATATCTGGTAGGGCAAGCCAGGTTCCAGCGTTCAAAGCCTTCTCCCTGTGCTCCGAAAACATAACCTTCATCAAAGAATAATCTTGCTTCTTCGTGATTAATACGTTCCAGCTCTTTATAGTCCAGTCCCAGACCGCGCCAGTCCATCCAAAGCAGATACGTCGCTTCCAGATCGATCACCTGGATCTGTGGAAATTCTTTGGCGAAAAATTCTGTTACCAGTTTGCGGTTTGTATTGATCACATCAACACACTGTGCCAGCCAGTCTCCACAGTTCTTATAAGCAGCTTCGCAGGCTCTATATCCTAAAATATTGCATTTCGGATTTGGATTTGTCTGCTTTAAGCATTTCAGATAATGTTCTCTTAACTCTTTATTTGGCACAAAGATATTAGAAGTCTGAAGTCCGGCAAGATTAAATGTTTTGCTTGGCGCTGTGCACACAATACAATTCTGTTCTGCTTCTTCGCTGAGGGAAGCATATACAATGTGCTTATGTCCAGGCATTACCAGATCAGAATGGATCTCATCAGAAATCACCAGAACATTATGTTTCAGGCATATTTTGGAAATTTTTTCCAGTTCTTCACGGGTCCACACACGTCCACATGGATTCTGCGGACTGCAAAGGATCAGCATCTTTGTATTTTCCTGTGCTGCTTTTTCTTCCAGATCCTCAAAGTCGATCTCATAATGGTCTTTGCAGCGCTTTAATGGATTATCAACCAACTTACGTCCGTTGTCCAGTACCGCATGATACATAGGATAGTATACCGGAGTCATTAAAAGTACGCCGTCACCAGGTTCTGTAAAGAATTTTACGCAGTGGAAGAAGGCATCTACCACGCCATGCTCTGGAAGGATCCATTCCGGCTTTGCTTCCCAACCGTGATGTTCTTTCATCCAACGGCATACAGTGCTTAAATATTCATCTGTAGGATTTGCATATCCAAGTACAAAATTTTCAATCTCATATTTTAAAGCATCTACGATCTCAGGAGCTGTTTCAAACTCCATATCTGCAACAGAAAAAGGAATAATGTCCTCTTCTGGCTTTACACCATTTGCTGCCAGTTCGTTCCATTTCTTAGAGCCTGTATTATAGCGTTTACCGATTGTTGTAAAATTATAGTTCATTTTTATTATCTCCTTTACATTTTCGCTTTCTGGATTGCTGCTTCCAGATCCAGTGTTTTTGTTCCATCTTCAAATACAAAGCATGGAAGTCCGATTTTTCCTGACTCTCTGTATCCATCTTTTTCAGACTGCTCACGGAAATCAGCATATACTTCATCATGTTCATGAAGAGCCAGAAATGTCTTCAGATCCGCCAGACTAGCTGACAGGTCTGTAAATGAAAACGCAACACCTGCTTCTTTGCATTTTACAATAGAATATAACGTATTAGGGCACAGATGACTTCCTACTAATGTAAACTTCATAGAGAACTTCCCTTCTTTTTATCTATTTACCTTTTTATGATCATCTTGAGATCCTATTATCTCTGGATCAGGTCATTTTCGATCACTACATCTTTACGCACCAGTTTTGCATATAAAACGCTGACTACGGCCAGTACTGCAAGGAAACCAACTACTAATATAGAAAGATTTGCAAACAGTGAATAAGACAATACGCAAAGGATCACAATTCCTACAATCGATAAGGTCCTTGCAAGTGCTGGTGACACTTTCATGGTAGATTTCTTCAGGATATCGCCGTATCGGTTGGATAAGATCAACAGTGCTCCGCATACCATTAATTTTGCCAGTAAAGAATTAGCTGTGGTAAATTTTGTGATAACGGAAATATTCACGCGTAAGAGCAATGGGATCATACCTACGATATAGAAAAATGTAAGCAGCTTGTATGGCACACCATTCTTACTT
>CAVDQU010000277.1:0-2206 GCA_963611035.1 Agathobaculum sp. | reverse complement strand
GCCTACGGGAAGCCATTACCCAGGGCGATACCATGAATTACAATTATTATGAAGGAAAAGGCATGAACGTAAATGAGATCATCAGCCTTTCTGATACAATGCCTTTTTTTGCAGAAAAGCGCCTGATCCTTATGGAAGACAGCGGCTGGTTTAAAGGTGGGGCTGGCGCAGACGAGATGAGCGCTTATATAGAAAATATTCCAGATACTACCTGTCTTTTATTTGTGGAAACAGAAGTGGATAAGCGCAGCCGCATGTATAAAGCGGTGAAAAAATATGGTTATATTGCAGAGATGGAGCGCCAGGACAGTGCCCAGCTTGCCAGATGGGCGGCAGGTATACTGGCAAGGAACGGGAAGAAGATAACCACTCGCACCATGGAGTATTTTCTGGGAAAAACAGGAGATGATATGGAAAATATCACTTCTGAGCTGGATAAGGTGATCAGTTATACTTTAGGCCGGGATGTGATCACAGAAGAAGATATTGATACGGTATGCATTACCCAGGTGACCAATAAAATATTTGACATGATCACAGCCATTGCCAACCGGCAGACCAGAAAAGCCATGGATCTTTACGAAGACCTTCTTACATTAAAAGAGCCGTCCATGCGTATTTTATTTTTGATCGCAAGACAGTTTAACCAGATCCTTCAGGTAAAGGAACTGATGGGAAGAGGAATGGATAAAAGTACCATTTCTTCTAAATTAAAGATCCAGCCTTTTGTAACAGGAAAAATAATGGCCCAGGCGAAAACATTTACAAAAGAGCAGATCTTGTCTTATGTAAATTTATGTGTGGATGCAGAAGAAAGCGTGAAAACAGGAAAACTTTCAGACCGTCTGGCGGTGGAACTGCTGATCGCTAATAAATATTAGAGTATATGAATCTTGACCAGTAAAGGAGAGGGAAGCAAATGGCAGAAGAAAAAATAATACCAGGAGTAGCAACAGAAAAAGAAAGTGATGAAGTATTAGAGGAGATCCGCACACAGACAAAAGAGGTTTTAAAAGAACTTCTGGCTGTTGCGAAAATGAAACCGGGACAGATCCTGGTAGTAGGCTGTTCTTCCAGTGAGATCGGAAGTTATAAGATCGGTTCTCATTCCAGCGAGACCATTGGACAGACTGTATACAAGGCACTGTATGAGGAGTTGAAGCCATTGGGGGTCTATCTGGCAGCTCAGTGCTGTGAACATTTAAACCGTTCTCTGATCTTAGAAGAAGAGGCAGCAGAAAAATACGGATATGAGCCGGTTAATGTAGTTCCTCAGTTAAAAGCAGGGGGATCATTTTCTACAGCTGCTTATCATACCTTAGAGCATCCGGTGGCAGTAGAGCACATCAAGGCTCATGCAGGAATTGATATTGGAGATACTCTCATCGGCATGCATTTAAGGGATGTAGCTGTTCCTGTAAGGATCCAGACAAAGGCCATCGGCGGTGCCCATGTAGTATGCGCAAGGACCAGATTAAAATTTGTAGGCGGCATCAGAGCCCGCTATGATGAAGAGCAGATGTAGGAAAGTACACTTTCTCTTATTCAGAGCAACATCTCGATTCCGCTGCGCTGCATCTCGATGTGGCTTCTCGCCATATGAAAATGCAGGGAAAAGTACTCATTCATGCGAGCATGATTCGTACTTTTTCCTGCATTTTCCCATTGCTCTGAATAATAACAAAAACTCTCTGGTGGGTTAATCCGGAGAGTTTTAATTTTGTATCGATTGATCGAATTCTATAATTAAGCGATAGAATTAACAGCCTTGGATACACGAGAAACTTTGCGGGCAGCATTGTTCTTGTGGTATACACCCTTGGTGCAAGCCTTATCGATCTCGGTAGTAGCAGCAACCAGTGCAGCCTGAGCAGCAGCCTTATCTCCAGCAGCTACAGCAGCCTCAACTTTCTTGATCGCGGTTTTAACCTTAGATCTGATCGCTTTGTTTCTTGCAGCCTTAGTTTCGTTTACTAAGATTCTCTTCTTTGCAGATTTAATGTTAGCCAATGAAATACACCTCCGTTCGGTATTATATAAAAAATATTAATCGTTGTGTTTTCCATCAAAGCCTGGACACGGACAGTTCAATGTAAACATACTACTATATTTTAGCGAATCCACCTGAAAATGTCAAGCAGAAAATTATATTTTCAGGGATTTCGCTTTTAGCACTGTATATTTATAAATAATGCCCCTTCTGTAT
>CAVDQU010000276.1:0-2414 GCA_963611035.1 Agathobaculum sp. | reverse complement strand
TAAGTATGTACCGAAGGCTATTTCGGGAATTTACGACTGTGGAGTGTACAAGAACTTGTGAGTAGCGTATTGTTTGCAATCGCAAAAACATACACATTGAAGCAGTAAGAAGTATCCGTGAGGACTTTAATTTCTCGATGTGTTTGAGTATATTTAAACACGTTTTGAGTGGCAGGACAAAGATGCAGAAAGTGCAGAAAATAGGAAGAAATGATCCCTGCTGGTGCGGCAGCGGTCATAAATATAAAGATTGCCACCTGGATTTTGACGTAAAGCTGTCAGAATACCGCCGCAAAGGCGCAAAAGTTCCCACCCATGCCATGATCAAAAATCCAAAACAGATCGAAGCCATACGGGAAAGTGCAAAGATCAATGTAGCAGTCTTAGACTACGTGGCTGAGCACATATGCGCAGGTATCTCTACTGAACAGATCGATCTTTGGGTATATGAGCAGACTACACACAGAGGCGGAATCCCGGCACCATTAAACTATGAAGGTTTTCCAAAAAGCGTATGTACCTCTGTCAATGACCAGGTATGCCATGGTATCCCTTCTGCAAATGTTATCTTAAAGGACGGAGATATTATCAATGTAGATGTTTCTACCATTTACAACGGGTATTTCTCTGACTCTTCCAGAATGTTCTGTATCGGTGAAGTTTCTCCTGAGAAAAAGCGTCTGGTAGAAGTAACAAAACAGGCCATTGAAGAAGGTTTAAAACAGGTACGTCCATGGGGCCACTTAGGTGATATGGGCCAGGCGATTCATGATTACGCTACTGCAAATGGTTATACCGTTGTACGTGAAATCGGCGGCCATGGTGTAGGTCTTGAATTCCACGAAGATCCATGGGTAAGCTTTGTTTCCAAGAAGGGTACAGAGATGCTTATGGTCCCGGGTATGATCTTTACCATTGAACCTATGATCAACATGGGCAAAGAAGATATCTTCGTTGATGCAGAAAATGACTGGACTATTTATACCGATGACGGTATGCCTTCCGCTCAGTGGGAAATTCAGGTTCTGATCACAGAAGATGGATATGAGATCCTGTCCTGGTAGCTTAATCCGCTTAGCCACAAGTTCTGGTGTGACACAGGAACCATTCATATCTCTTACATTCAAAAACTCCCCTGAGGCCGATACATCATTTACAGAATAACCGCCCACGGGAGTTTTTGTTTTTATGCTTATTTCCAGTCATCCGGCAGATACTTTTTGGTATTTTCAATCATATCATGTACCAGACTGCGCACCTGTGCTTCCTGCAGCTGTTTTCCTTTTACGACAGGATCGTGCAGAAATGCCTGTACAACCAATTCTTCATCACAGTTAAGCGCCGCCTCCAATGTTCTTTCATGGTTTTCAATGTGAGGCATCAACAGTGCCTTTACCTTTTCAGGCACTTCACCGGCAGCTGTCGGATGAATACTGTCTCTGTCAAACAGTGCATTGGTTTCTACCAGTGCATTTGCCGGAAGGTTCGGAATCTGACCGGCTGTATTCGGGATATTTACATTGCTGACTACGCGTCCCAGTCCGCACAGCGCTTTGATCAACAAGATTCCCTCTTCTCCTGTCGGTGTCAGTTCAATCTCTTCTTCTGCTGATGCCAGTCTGTGGCTGCGCTCTAATCGTTCCTTCAGATCTTCTTTTCTCCAGTTTACCGTCGTCAGTCCAAACTTCCAGGAAGCAACTGTTTCTGGATCTTTCAAATATTCATTTCCAGGCATAAATTCTGCCAGATGTCGATCACCTGCTGCGGCGATCAGACCATATCTGCGGAAAAGATCCATTTTTACACGGTTCGCACATTTAAAAGAGGAATCCATCCAATTTTCGCCCTCCGGCTGAAAACCTTCTTCATAGTGATGCTCGATATAATTCCTGTATACAGGGAACAGGTCGATTCCCTTATAATTTGCTTCTGTAAACCAGGTAAAATGGTTGATACCTACCACATTTACATGCACATCATGCCAGTCTTCTATTTTTTCTCCTGTTTCCTCTTCGCAAATTCCTTTTAAAACCTTCTGTGTTCCAAATACTTCATGGCAGCAGCCAAATGCTTTTATCTGCGGAAATACATGGTACAAGGTTTTCACACACAAAGACATAGGATTGGTATAATTAATCACCCAGCAATCAGGTGCATACTTTTTAATTGCCTCTGCGATTTCTACAAACATAGGAATCGTACGCAGTCCTCTTATAATTCCGCCCGGGCCGGCTGTATCGCCCACTGACTGATAAATTCCAAGACGCTCCGGAAGATGTACATCGGATGCCATTTCGTCAAAAGTTCCGGGCAAAATAGAAATCACTGCAAAATCGCAGCCCGTGAGAACTTCCTGTAAGCTATCCTTTACTGCAAATTTCCATTCTCCCTTTGCCTGCGGCCGACTCATCAGA
>CAVDQU010000275.1:0-2420 GCA_963611035.1 Agathobaculum sp. | reverse complement strand
CCCCCCCCAGACCGTCCGAAAATGCTGTATTTCTGCGTGTTTTTAGGCATAAATATAGCCCCTTTCTTTCATCTGTGTCATTGAAAACTGAATAAAATACACAGGATGACGAAAGCGGCTTATGCCTGTCCCATCAATTCCATCATTTTCTTAAATCCAAGGAGGTTTTTCGCTCGTTCTAGGTTATATCCCAGACAAAGAAGCGCAAACTCCCCTGCCACCTTTCGCATTCCCCTTAAGAGAAAGTAGCTGGCTCCCATCGCACGTTTTATGGTTCCGAATGGATGTTCCGACAGGCACATCCTTTGTCCTGTCTTTTCCCGGTTCGGCTTTAATGTAAGTTTGACAACCTTCACTTTTTTATAATGCCATGTCTTTTGTTTAACATCTGTCTCCGGTTCTGGTTCTTTCCCTTCTGACATCAACCAATCCCTACACGGCTTCTGCAGCTGATCCTTTGTGAAATCAACCTCTTTCCATTCGTTTCGCCCTTTATAGCATTTATTGCGGTTCTTGCAATGCCGGCAGGCATTCTTGTTTGCATACCGGATGTTTCCATTCTTTTTGATGCATTTCTGTCTTAGGATCTCTCCTGCCGGGCAGTACACTTGATTCCGTTCCGGATCTCTGACAAAGTATCCTTCCTTGGCCCGCTCTTTCATCTCCTCCGGTGTCCCATATGGAGAAGTCGGTGTCTCTGTCGCTTCATCCACAACTCTACGGCGTACTTCCACTACTTTTGCATCTTCTAATACTTCCTTATAGACTTCCGGTATTTCGCCTGCACGAAGACATTTCTTTAGTTCTTCTGGGTCTGTACTGTGGATATCTGTTTCAGCTTCTTCATAAGGTATCTCAAGTTCATAGCTATCTTTTCCGTCATCGGTTATCACGTGTGGAATGATCCCTTTTTCCAGGCACTGTGCCATATCTTCCGTGTTCTCATATCCTCTATCCGCAACCGCTTCCACAACTCCGTCGGTTTCTTCCTTGATTCCTCCTAGCGTACTTGCCATAAGGCCATGATCTGTTACCTGGTTGGTCATTTGATAATCCCGGATCAGGTGAGTTTCGGAATCCACTGCTGTTTGTGGATTATATGCTACCATAAAACCGTTTTTGTTTTTCATCAGCTTGGCATCTGCGTCTGTAAGAGACAACTGGGATACCCCAGTCTCCTCCATCAACTTCTGATACCCTTCATATCTGGCAAGGCGTTCCTGGGCTTCTTTTAATTTCGCCTCTATGGTTTCCTTGGTCAGTTGTCCCGGCATTTCATCCGCATCATCTTGATCATCCATTTCCTGGAGGATCCGGAGGTATTCATCCGTATGCCCGTTCAGCCATTTGATCCTGTCATCCAGCTTATTCTTGGTGAAGTTATTGTCTTTGGCGTTGTTTGCCTGAATCTTGCTTCCATCAACCGATACAAATCCCCATTCTACTGCTCCGGAAAGACGATTGTTAAACTCATGGAAGATCTCCTTGAGGCTGTCGATGTTGTTTTTCCGAAAATCGGATACGGTACGAAAATCAGGCTCTACTCCGCCCATCATCCATTTCACTTCCAGGTTTACCTTGCAGCTTTCTGCCAGTCTTCGGGAAGAGCGGATCCCTTTTCTGCTTCCATAAATGTATAACTTATAGATGCTTCGTGGATCGTAAGCTGGGCGTCCTTCAGACGCAGCCATTTTCACACCGTATTTCTGTAGATCAAGGCTGTTTACAAACGCATCGATCAATCTCGCGATGCTCTCCTGATCTACAAATGTGTCCCACGAGCAGAACATTAACTGTTCTCGATCAAAGCCGGAAATATAAGGCATAACGGTTCTCCCCAGAAGTATTTTTCTATGTCTCCATTATACTATATTTCATGCGATAAATGTGCGTTTTCTGCGTATTTTATTCAGTTTTCAATGTGCATTTTTGATTTATATTGAACACTCCGAAGAGTGGATCAACCTATGTTTTTATTTGTGGTTTTGTCAGGTGAATTTATCCGAGTTTTCGGACAGTCTCCCGTATGTTTTTGTCAAGATTTTTCCGCAAACATCAGGATAGCATAGCCAAAAACTCATCGTGATCCCCATAATAGGTCACTTCTTTTTTCTGAGTGATCTCTGCCAAGCGCTTCGTCAGCTGACCATCGGTGTAATCACTCTGGGTTGCATTTTTATGGAAAAACAATTTTCCGGGCAGATCTTCCAGCCCCGTCAGATTTTCGATATTCTGTTTTCCGAAAGGCACATCTGCCACCAGCACCATATCTGCCTCTTTCATCATTTCCAGATTCTTCTTCTGATCTTCCGGTGTCACTGCCGTGAAGGGCTTTGTTTCTACCATGGGAAGCTCCAGTCCCTTGGCTGTATCCCAGTCGTCGCTGCCTATATTCACAACTCCTACCGACAGCTTGTGGC
>CAVDQU010000274.1:878-2760 GCA_963611035.1 Agathobaculum sp. | reverse complement strand
AGGACTTCAATTTCTCGATGTGTTTGAGTATATTTAAACACGTTTTGAGTGGCAGGGAATCTTGTGGATAAATGGCTGGAAGAACAGATACTTAAGATATCAGATCGAAATGAACAAAAGGTTTTAGACTTAAGACATCAGATTCATCAGGACCCGGAATTGTCTTTTAAAGAGTTTCATACAGCAGAACGGGTGAAAAAGATCCTGGAAGATATGGGACTTGAAGTCCGATCCGGGATAGCTAAAACCGGTCTGACGGCAGATATTGTGGGAGAAAAGGCAGGTGAGCAGCCGAAAACACTGCTTTTAAGGGCCGATATGGATGCACTTCCTATTCAGGAAGAAAACGAATTGCCGTTCTGTTCCCAAAATCCGGGAGTGATGCATGCATGCGGACATGATGTACATACATCCAGTCTGGTTGGCGTAGCCTGGATCTTAAATGAATTAAAGGAACACTGGTCCGGAAGAGTCCGCCTGGTATTTCAACCGGCGGAAGAAAGCGGCGGCGGCGGAAGAGAGATGATCAAAGAGGGAATTATGGATGATATTCCTATTGATGGTTCCATTGCGCTCCACACACTGACCAGCGAGAAGCCGGGAACATTTTTCCTTGGATGGGAAAATGTCAGTGCGTATTCTGATAAGTTTCAGATCGTCGTTCACGGGAAAAAGACCCATAGTGCCGCACCTCAGAACGGCATAGATGCCATTGAGATCGCAGCCCACGTGGTTCTGGCAGTCAGCGGATTGCTGAAAAATTCCATTTCTCCTATGGAGAGAGCTACTTACTCCATTGGTATGATCCAGGGAGGTACAGCACCGAATATCATTGCAGACCGGGTGGAGCTGACGGGAATGATGCGCAATATTAAATCGGATACGAGGCAGATTCTGCGAGATAAGATCGGTAAGGTAGCGGCCGGAGTGGCAGAGGCCATGGGAGGAAGTGCAGAATTTATATTTACAGAAGGATATTCTTCTGTGTATAATGATCCAAAATTAACAGACTTTGTTGCAGAGCAGATCAAAAAGCAGGCGGGTGCATGGCTGGCGGATATAGATCCGGAAATGGCAGCCGATGATAATTATTTGAAGGTTCAAAAGCTTCCTATGCTGGGAGCGGAAGACTATGGCTTTTATACGCAGCGGGTTCCGTCCTGCTTTTATCGTGTGGGCACCGGTAATTCGGCTCCGGCTCACAGCGGCAGATTTTTTATAGAAGAGAAGTATGTAAAATTGTGTACCAGATCCATGGCGAGCCTGGCTCTCAGGTATCTCATGGATTATGATAAAACCCATTAGGAGGAGACATTATGAAAAAAAGACTATTGGTAACAGCAGCAATTTTATCTGCAGCAGCGTTAAGTGCCTGTGGCGGAAAAAAGGAAGTAAGTGTTGCAACCACCGCAGCTGAAACAACCGCAGAAGCAGCAGATGCGGCAGGAGAAAGCACAGCAGCCGGACAGGCGGAAAGCACTGCATCAACAGATACGTTGCGAGTTATCTTAAACAGTGAACCGTCCAATCTGGATCCGCACAACAACACCCGTTTAACTGCATGGGCTGTTCAGGAAGAGATCTTTGATAAGCTGGTCACCAAAGATGATGACGGAACCATTGTTCCGGATCTTGCTACCAAATGGGAGCAGATTGATGATAAGACAACCAGATTTTATTTAAGAGATGATGTTGCTTTCCATGACGGAACAAAATTAACGGCAGATGATGTCGTATTCTCTTTACAGCGTGCATGCGAGGCATCCGGCTCTAAGACATTTTATATCAGCTTTGATCCGGAAAATATTAAAAAAGTAGATGATTATACGGTAGATGTTGCAACCAAAGAACCATTTGCAGCCGTGTTAAACTACCTTGCAAG
>CAVDQU010000274.1:0-794 GCA_963611035.1 Agathobaculum sp. | reverse complement strand
TGATAAGATCATTCTGGAGCGCAATGAGGAGTATTGGGGTGATAAACCTGCGTATACAAACTTACAGTTCCGTTTTGTAACAGAGGCCACAAACCGTGCCATCGAGGTTGAGACCGGAGGCGCAGATATTGCTTACAGCATTGCAGCCAATGACGCAGAGCGTTTAAAGGACAATTCCGATGTAAATATCATTACCGGACCGGCTTATCAGTATGTATATGTTTCCCTGAATATGAGCGATGAGACTTTAAAAGATCATAAGGTACGTCAGGCATTAACAGAAGCCATTGATATTCCGGCTCTGGTGGAGGCAGTTTACGGCGACAGCGCGCAGGTTGCAGACAGCTACATGTCCCCAAGCGTTGCTTATCATGTATCCATGGAGCCGAAGACCTATGATCCGGAAGATGCAAAGAAACTTTTAGAAGAGGCCGGTTACGGCGATGGACTGGAGCTGGATATTAAGATGGCAGAAGACAATAACTTCAGCACCATGGCAGAGATCATCCAGGGTATGTGGGCAGAGGTTGGTGTTACTGCAACCATTGAAAGCATGGAACAGGCAACTTACCTTGAAAAAGGAAATGCCGGTGAAGTTCAGATCGCTATGGCATCTACCAATGCAGTCAGCGGCGACCCGGATAACGCCATGATGATCTGGAGAACCACTGCAGTCAATGCGATCCAGCCATGTGATCCTAAGATTGATGAGTATCTGAATGCAGGAGCAAGCGAGTTCGATACCGAGAAACGTGCCGAGATCTACAAAGAGGTTCAGCAGTATATGTGGGATC
>CAVDQU010000273.1:2555-2982 GCA_963611035.1 Agathobaculum sp. | reverse complement strand
ATCATACATTTTTCATCATCAGAAAGCAATACATAAGTTGCTCCCACATTCAGATCTAACGATTGACTTCCTTTGAGGAAATTATCAATTACAATATTTCCACAAGTGAATGTTTCAGCTAAATGCTTTAACTCTTTTGTATATTTTACAATTTTCATTTATTTGTGACCTTAATAACAGGCTTACCATCTACAATATTTACGCTAAAATCATGCGTATTAAAATATTTTACCGTATCAAGATATTGCTGAGTTGGCTTTTTTCTTTTAAGATGTTTGCTTGTAACAAACGGAGAGTTTGTCTTAATTGCATATCCGTCCATAAAAATCCCTCCTTGATTATATTCTAGCCTGAATGGGTTTCATAGTTGTCATAATGTTCACATCGTTCCCTCTTTTTATATTTACATAATAACATCGTTTCCCTG
>CAVDQU010000273.1:0-2545 GCA_963611035.1 Agathobaculum sp. | reverse complement strand
CATTAGTTCTGGTTATCAAAAAACAAAGGCGAGAGTTTTTCATACCTCTCGCCTTTCGCTTCTCTATTCCTTATTTTACGCATCTCTTCTTCTGCGCTTTGCTACAAGCAGAACTAAGAGAGCTGCACTCATTACTGTCACACCTAACATGATCTGAATGGATGTGGAATTGTCACCGGTTTTTGGAAGAAGGCCAAGGGGAACTAATACATCCTCGATTGCCTTGATCACCGGGTTTTCGGCATCTGCTAACGGAACATCACTATCCGGCACTGTCACTGTGGTACTGCCGTTTGTATTGATCTTGCCGCTGCTGGAGCTTCCACCCCCACCTCCGCCGCTGCCGCCGCCATTGTTATGAGGGGTGTCGGCTTCGTACTTCGGAAGTGATTTTACATCGTATTCCCATCCGTGCGTCTCTTCGTTGTATACAGGAAGAGTGGTCAGATATGGGCTTACAGTTACATTATCGGTAGATGTTCTGGACTGGCATACCAGATACAGACCGGTGGAAAGTCCGCTAAACTGCAGCTTTCCAGACTGAGTAGACTGGGTACCGAGAGCACTGATCTGGTTATCGCTAATAAACTGTACCAGAGCCTTTGAAGCAGTCAGCACGCCGTTTGCCGTATAATCCGTTACATTAGCACCGGAACCGGCAAATGTCTGGGACAGTGTGTAAGCACCTGCAGCCCCGTCCCACTGTCCAACCTGATAGATGGAAATGGTAGCATTTTTATTCTCGGCCTCCAGATCAACCGTCAGAGATACCGGTCTGGCGGTATCAATATTGGCTGATTCACCGGCAAATGCCCACTGGCATAAGCTCATGGTCGTTACTATCACTGCCGCCAGAAAAGCTGCCATCTTACTTCTCTTTTTCATTCTTTTCATGGCTTCCTTCTTTCTTCTCTGCTTTACTGTCCTGAGAGAGTTTCCTGTTTCTTTGGTCAGCGTTTTCTTCCGCTTTACTGCTGGCTTTTCCCTTCTTTCCTTTTCCCGAAGGTGCCAGGATTCCAAGTAAGATTGCCACACCAAATGCAGCTATGGCAAAAAGAATCCATTGTCTTGTACTCAGCTTGCGTCCCTGTTCTTCCTTTGGTCGGTCACTGACAGCAGGGGCCGGTTTTAACGGAACTTTCTCAGCATATTTCCCGTCGTAAGGAATCCGTGTTCCCCGGATCAGCAGCCTGTGGCTGTTGATTCCATAAGGAGTACAGGTGACTAAGGTCACATAGTCCTTTCCCTCTTCAATGGATAAACCATCTACTTCTGAGGGAAGTACAGTTACGATCTGATCGATCTGATATTCCAGGATATCTCCTAAGGTTTTCAGATAAAAGATATCTCCGACTTCCAGACGATCCAGATCCGTAAACAGCTTTGCTGAGGGAAGTCCTCTGTGGCCGGTGATAACCGCATGGGTGCTTTCTCCGCCAATAGGAAGGGAAGAACCCTGATAATGACCTGCCGCCACCTGAAGAACACCTTCGTCTGTTCCGTGGTAAACAGGAATCTCAACTGCAATACCGGGAATATTGATGACACTCATGATGCCATTTCCGCCAATATTAAGAAGATCTTCGTAAGGGCTGTCTTCCCGATCCTTCTCTGCATTTGCTGCTGCACTGAGATTGCCAAACTGAGCAAGATACTGGTTGTAAGCCTGTGCGTCCTGCAGTTCCTTGGAATAATCCGCCTCCGGAAGTTCCTCTACGGAATTGTTATAGGAAGCAATCGCCCGTGAGGAATGTCTCTCATTCACATACTCACTGACCGCAGGATACAGAAGGATGGAAAGACCAATCAGGAAAATGATCACAAATATGATTGTTGAAATCTTTTTTCTCATCTGGCCTCTCCTATCCTTCTGGTTACAAATGTCTAACTAAAATGATTATAAAACTTTAAAATCGTTCTGTCAATTATTCGTGCTTTTTGCTGCGAACTACGAAGAATACAGCGCCAGCCATAACTACGATGCCTGCTGCGTAGAATACTGTAGTACCGATGCCACCGGTGGATGGAAGGAGGGCGCCGTGGTTATTCTTTACAACAACTCCACTGTCTTCACTGTAAACACCGTCTACAGGGGCAGCAACTACTAAGTTGGCATTAGCAATTGTCACAGGATGTCTCTCAGTCAAAGGATTATAACCATCTGGAGCAACAGTCTCTTCCAAGTAATAAGTATTATTTCCAAGACCCTTTACAGTAGCCAGACCAGCTTCAATCTCTACAGCATTTTTTTCTTCATCTTCATTTGCTGCGACACGGTACACACCGTCGTTTTCTTTAATCACTTTAATTTCATCGTTGCCAGCCAAAGATTTATACAGTTTAAATTTAGCACCAGTTAATCCTATGAGATCCATATCAGTCTTCACTATATCAAACTTATATGTTGCAACACTTACGTTGTTTCCAGGAATCTTATGATCATAGTACACCAAGTCCACTCTGTTATCATTAGTGCTTCCATCAACATCAGCATCATAAATCTCAGTGTCAGTTCCCAACTTAGCTTGATAACTAATCACAACCT
>CAVDQU010000272.1:0-3053 GCA_963611035.1 Agathobaculum sp. | reverse complement strand
GTTATTGGCAGTTTACTGGAAAGAAACTTCCATATTACAGAAAACAATAAACATAAAGGAGGCATGGCAGATGTCAAAAAAAATCTTCTATGTAAAACCAGGCAGGAAGCAAAATAATCTGCACAAAAAGAGAATAAAAAAGGTGAAGCTAGGTGTCGCTGCAATGTTGTTAATGGTTACTTGCATGCTGACAGCGTGTGGAAGCAGACAAGAAGACAACAATATATCTGCTTCTGACGAAAGTGACCTCATTACGATCTCCTTCCCGGAATCATTTGAATGCTTGTCAGGAATGGATGAAGATAAGCTTTTGGAATATCTGGAAAATAATGGAGAGGGTAATTATGAGAATTTGACGATTACCGATGGCTCAGTTCAGATTTCGGTTACGGAAGAGCAGGAAGCGTATTGGAAAAAGTATGCGAAAGATTTAGCGGAAGCACAAGTATTGACATTAACAGATGTCAGTTCTAAGTACAAAGCGGTGTATAATGACTCGTTTGATGAAATCAATGTATATTATGACACTGCCATATCTTTTAAAGAAGCTTTTCAATATGTTGGAAAAGCAGCAATAGATTGCGCCTTATATCAGATCTTTGATGGAAAATCAGATTATATCATTACGTTGAACAAATCTTAGGCGCGCATTCCCCTTCCTCAGCGGAGCAGGTGGCGGGTTAGCGCCTTTAAAACATAAAGTTTCCTGAGAATGGATACCTGTTGGTAAAAATCTCCCATATTTACGGTAAATAATCACAGCAAAGGAGGCATACCGGATGGCATATAAGGCAATCGTATACAGGATCTATCCGGACAAGGAACAAAACATACAGTGCCAGAAGACGTTTGGCTGCTGCCGTTTTGTGTATAACCGGATGCTTACGGTGCAGCAGGACCGGTATAAGAACGGGGAGAAGCATCTCTCCAAAACAGGCGCCAACAGCTACTGTAACCAGACGCTGAAACCGGACTACCCGTTCCTGCGGGAAGTGGATAAGTTTGCCCTGACAAATGCGCTGTACCATCTGGAGGATGGATACGACCGTTTCTTTAAGCGCCTGAGTAAGTTCCCGAAGTATAAGAACAAGCATAAAGCAAAAAAATCCTATACAACGAACTTCACGAATGGGAACATCGAAGTCGGGGACGGCTATGTAAAACTGCCAAAGCTCGGCCGGGTAAAGGCAAAGACGCACCGCCTGCCGGGAGACGGATGGAGGATCAAGTCTGCCACAGTCACCCAGAACAGGGATGATACCTTCCAGGTATCCGTCCTGTTCGAGTACGGGGAGGAGGGGCGGAATACTCCCGTAACGGAAGCCTCAACGGTAGGGCTGGATTACAAATCCGACGGCCTGTATGTCTCCAGCGACGGGAAGACCTGCGGCATGCCGCACTTTTTCAGCCGGTCTGAGGACAGGCTGGCGAAGGCACAGCGCAAGCTGAAGCATAAGACCGTTGGCAGCCGTAATTACAATAAACAGCAGAAGAAGGTAGCAAAGATCCACCGCCACATCGCAAACCAGAGGAAAGACTTCCTGCAGAAAGAATCCACTGCGATAGCCAAGCAGTATTCCTGTGTATGCGTGGAAGACCTTGACATGAAGGCGATGTCCAACCGGGGCTTCGGCAACGGGAAAGCCACCATGGACAACGGCTACGGGATGTTCCTTGGCATGCTTGAGTACAAGCTCCGGGACAGGGGCGGCCGGCTTGTTAAAGTGGACCGGTTCTACCCGTCGAGCCAGTTGTGCAACTGCTGCGGGTTTAAGAACCCTGCGTTAAAAGACCTGTCCATCCGCAGATGGGACTGTCCGAACTGCGGCACAGCCAACATCGACAGGGATATAAATGCTGCAAAGAACATCAAGCAGGAAGGCCTCAGACTGCTCACAGCCTGAGACATATGATACATAGTAGGCAGGGAACTCGGCCGAACTCATACGCCTGTGGAGATCCAGGGAAAACTGCCGGATAGGTGTGACAATAACCGGGGTCGATGAAGCATGGAAGCTCTGACTTCAACGCTTTGCGTAAGTCGGGGTAGTTCACACTTTGATTTCACTGACCGCAAGGGAAATGCGAATCACTCCCTTAGGGGAGTGTGTATTGAAATTTATTTATTTCTGCAAAAATATTTCTTTTTTGCAAATATATCATAATATAACTGCAGGCAAGGGAAGGGACGAAGACCCATCCCTTGGACCTGCTGACTCCATTATTTTTATAGATACAGACAGGGACCGCTGCGGGAAACCGGGCGGTCTTTGTCATGCCTGGAGTACATTCTCTGTCGTTGAGGGATATTTCTGCAAAAATAACGTTTGCTGATCTAATGCAGTATAATACAGTCATCAACAGGACAGATACTTCTCCTTACAGGAGACAGCTCCCGTAAGAGAAGAGATCTGACCTGCAAGTTTTCCTCTATTATTATATAAAGCGTCTCCGGGACGAAACGGAGATGCGCCAGCCGTTTGCATAGCAGCCGGCTTTTTTCATGCAGTAAAAATCGAGCTGGACAGAAACCGTCATATTGAGAATGTATTTGATAAATATGAAATGATAGGAGGAAAACGAAATGAAATTAAAACTGAAAGGAAAAGCGGAAAGCTGTAAAGTTTCAAGAGAAAGAGAGGTTTATGCAAATGAGTAATATAACCCTTTTTTCATCGAAAAAGAAACAGCAGCGCCCTATGGTCATTGATTTCTTTGCCGGCGGCGGAGGAGCTTCGGTTGGCATTGAGATGGCTACAGGGAAACAGGTGGATCTGGCTATTAACCACGATATTGAGGCCATACGCATGCACTCAGTGAACCATCCAGGGACCATCCATGTCACAGAAGACATTTTTAAGGTTGATTTAGGTAAGTACATCAAAGACCGACAGGTTGGATTGATCTGGGCTTCCCCGACATGTACCCATTTTTCCAAAGCCAAAGGAGGGAAACCATTGGATGAGCAGCTACGGGTTCTTCCATGGTCTGTTTATAAGCATGTGAAAAATCTGGACCCAAAACCAACATGTATTATGGAGAATGTTGTAGAG
>CAVDQU010000271.1:0-3291 GCA_963611035.1 Agathobaculum sp. | reverse complement strand
TAATAATTCTCAAGTTTTTGAAACAACAAGGATGGCGGTTCCTAATGTCAGAACTACCACAAAATTAGTTGAAACAAGCTTAACTAAATGACATTGAATGATAGCTTATCTTTGAAAAAAGGGTATGCTTCGCGGACCTTCTTACGGAGGTCTAAAAAAATATTATGTAAAAACAGTGTAGTATCAGGAAGGTGCATACATTCTGCCAATGGTGTGCATGCGATTACATCCGCATTCCGGACAGATACAGATATCTGTATTCCAGACTGCTTTTAGCAGTTCTGCGATGGAAAGACCTGTGTATCTGGCGCGGAAACGCTGATGTCCCTGGAGTGTAAAAATTAATTTCAGATTCCTGCTTTTCCCACGGTTATTCAGAAATCCATAATAACGGATCTTTTGAAAACCGGTTGGAAGTACATGCATGAGATATCTCCGGATAAATTCGGTATTCTCCAGTGTAATCTCCCTGCGCGGTTCACCCGTTTTTTTGCCCCGTGCGGGAAAAGTTACTTTATGTTCATGAACAGACAGGATACGGCTGTTTGAAATGGCAACTTTATTCGTATACCTTCCAAGGTATTCAATGGCATTGCCAAAGCCGTTAAAAGTCTCTTTGATGTAAGGACACCAGTCCTTTTTATAGAGGACATTGCGGAATTCGGCCCATTCCCATGAATTACGGAGTTTTTCGTAGGAAGAGGAAAATACCAGTACCTGTTTTTTGTAGAGAGAATCCAGTTCGGCAAGATATTTTCCTTTGAATTTATCTCTTAATACCCCGGTGGGAATAAAGAAGCTGTTTTTGGATTTTCGTATCTTAAGGTCAGGAGTTAATCCTCCACCGGAGATAATGCAGTGCATATGTACATGATAGTCCAGTTCCTGGTTCCATGTATGGAGGACCTGTATGATCCCGGGTGTTGCGCCGAGCCACTTTTTATCGGCAGAAAGTTCTAAAAGTGTCTGTGCACAGCATCTGTGTAAAAGTGTATAAAGAAGCTTCTGGTTACAGTAGATCAGTGGGTTCAGTTCATGCGGAAGTGTAAATACCACATGAAATAAGGTGCATCAATGACTTCCGCCCTGCGTTTGTCTACCCAGACCTCCTTATTGACTGCCTGACAGTTCGGACAGTTACGGTTACGACAGGAATTGTTGTGGAATTCCATATGTCCGCAATCGGGGCACTGTGAGATATTGATACCGAGATTTCCGGTTTTGCAGTTCAGGATGGCCCGGGAGGCTTTCTTTTGGACAAAGGACTGAACGATACCAGAACGTTCAAAATCCGGATAGGACTCCTTCCATATTTGCTGGATTTTAGAACAGCTCATGAGACATACCTCCCATCTTGTCAAAAGGATTTGCAGAAGATGTAAAAGTTCTGGAAGAAAGATGGACATAAATAACAGTGGAGTTAAGGCTGCGGTGTCCCAGGAGAGCCTTTAAAGTCAGCAGATCCGTACCATCTTCATAATGATATGTGGCAAAGGCATGACGGAAGGTATGGCAGGTAAAGCGGTGTTCCCATCCCAGTTTTTTTCATGGGAGCGTATAAAGTCAGGGACGCTTTGGTGATCAATCGGCTTTTCAGGATTCCGTTTTTGAGGAAAAAGCCAGTCCTTTGGACGTTTATCAGACGGAAGATCGTACCAGTATTGGAGAAGGAGCTTCCAGGCCTGTTCAGAAAGCTGTGCATATCGGGAGGAACGATTCTTAGAAGCACGTATGCAGATAAAAACGTGCCGCAAGAAACGGCACGTTAGGATAGACAGTATGAAGGAGATGCCGAATTTAATCTGCGGTAAGGGTGCCGTAGGTGGAAACTATAATTCGACGCGTGACAACAGCTTTTATTTATCAATGCTGGACTGCCTTCCTTTACAGGGAGTTATGCAGACTGGGCACAGACGCTTATATATCTGTGTGAAATGACATTTACGATAGCAATGACTGTCGGAAGTGTGAAAGGTGCGCAGACACTTACAAGCAAGGCATTTGGATTATAACAAGATATTGGGACTATAGAAGGGAGATTTAACGATGGTAATTGAAGTAAACAAGGATATAGACCGCTATCAGGAATCGGTTGCGATGGGACTTACTGCAAGGCAGCTTATATTTTCTATTGCAAGCGTAGTGGTCGGTGGCGGTATCGTCCTTCTTCTTTACAAGTATATCGGTCTTACGGGTTCTGCTTATGTGGCAATTCCCTGTGTGGCACCGATTGCACTTGGAGGTTTCTATTCCTTTAATGGGATGAATTTCTACGAGTATATGGGAAAGAAACTGCATTTTATGTTTGGGAACAGGGCACTTACCTATGTATCAACAGAGGGAGAGCCTGCAATAAAGCAGTTAGAAGCAGAACAGAATGAACAGGTAAAGAAGAAAGGCAGAAAGGCTGAACCGGAGACTGTAACAGCTGATTCGGTTGTAAAGAAGCAGGAGAAGTTTGAAGCAATGAAGAAAAAGACAAGAAACATGATGTTTGGACTGGCAGCCGTGTTTGTGCTGGCGGTAGCGGGTGTGGCTGCTTATAAAGCAATGCACTAAAAAGGAACCTGCATAAAAACAGATTCCTTAAATGAGGGAAAATCCCTGTCGAAGAATGGAAGTCCAGTTACTTTTCTGATAGAGAAATCGGACTATGATTACAGTCTGCTTTTCTTCATCAATCGTATAAAAGGCAAGGTAATTATTGATTATCACAAAACGAATGCCCCAGCTTGCCAGTACCGGATCATCTACCAGACGGAACTTCTGTGGCAGGTCGGCTAGTGAGCCTATCTGCTCAGTCGCAGCATCTAACAGATTATCTGCGGCATCAGGATTTTTGAGGGTAAATTCGATGTAATCCGCAGCACGCATAATATCGTGTTCTGCGGTGGAAGTGATATGAACCTGATAGCTCATCGACTGCGGCGGCTCCTGATATCAGCCATAGCTTCGGAAAATGGTCTGATGTTGCCTGTGGCAATATCGTCCATTCCTTCCTTGATCTGGCTGTAAAGTTCAAAGCGGCTGGTCAGTTCTTCGTAGGCTTCAATGCTCATAACAGCAAGGTCGCCTTTTCCATTCTTCGTGATGAAAACTGGTTCAGGATAATTATGACAAAATGTAGAAATTTCATTGTAATTATTCCTTAAATCAGCACTTGATTTGATTGCTGGCATAAAAACACCTCCTTATTTCATAACAAAATTATACACAAATTTTGTTATGAAGTCAATGGATATACCATTAGTGTTAGCAGGATAAACACAACTATTCATATGTATCTGACCG
>CAVDQU010000270.1:0-4034 GCA_963611035.1 Agathobaculum sp. | reverse complement strand
ACTCACCGTAAGAGGTGTAAAGCCAAAACCAGAAACAGCTATATATGGTAAATATGTTGATCCATTATTTCCTGAATATGTGAAGGCTCCTGATCCACTAGTCGCGATGTCTTTCTCCCATACCGCATACTTTCTTACATTTCCAGCAACTCCAAAAATGGATTTACCATTAAGGATATTTCCAGCAACTAAATTTCCATCGCCTTTAATAATGATATTGCCTGTCATTTTCTTACCACTACACGAAATAGTTTGCTGTGAGGTCGATGGCGTATAAGTTCCTCCAGCCAATGTTCCCATTGTGCCAGTCTGTTTGCTTTTTGGGTTTGTTGTATAGAAAGTTTTACCCGACAAAACGTCAGCAACACCGGCATTACCAGAAAGGGTCAATGTACCAGTCTGTTTACTTTTTGCATCTGCAGCATAGAAAGTTTTTCCCGATAATACATCGCCAGCTCCAGCATTGCCGCTAAGTGACAATGTACCAGATAATGGATTACCATCTTTATCTACGATCACTTTCCCAGACAAGACATCATCTGCTTCAGCTGTGATCACGTCTAAATCGGCGCCTCCTCCGCCGCCAGTCATCAATACTCTTCCCATAGCTACACCCCTTTCAAACCTATTGTGATGTCAATTTCAGGTTTCTTATATACCTTAAAAGTCACAGTGCCATCTGCGGTTGTACCCGTACCAGAAGCAATGATACCAAAGGCTTTCATATATGCCTTCTGGGTATCTGTAGGAGCTTCATCTTCTAGCAGACTTACAAAGATGGGATTATCTTCTGCTGTAACACCTTCTACTGCAACTGTCTGACTGTACGGAGCTGCGCTCCCGGTCCAGCCGCTTGCTGTGAGGGTGACATTAGCCGGTTCACCGTTTATGCGATTGATTGCCTTGTTTGTTGCATTGATATCGTTTGCGCCAAAGGGATCTCCTTCCTGCGTATAGACGGTTTCATCTGTAATACCGGAAGTCCCATCCACATTTGATGCGATCTTATACTTTCGTGCGCCATCATACATGGCATCTTTATAATCCGTTTTTAACATATCTCTCCTCCGTTTAGGGTAAATGCAAGTTTACGCCTCCCTGTGATCCGGCTCTGGATATTGCTGTACATCAGTCTGCAGGCCTCTTCCATACGGTTCAGTTCCTTCCAGTCAATAAAAGGCTGGTTCTCGTAAAACGTCTTCCGTTCACCTACCTTAAAAGGGAACACACCTACACAGATATGTTCCACATTTGCTTCAAACCGATTGATTTCATCTGCATAAAAGCCATAATCCGCATAGGTTTTATCATCACCCATATCTTCAAACGTAAAATCCGGCCACAGGATAAGCGCCTGCTGCCGGATCTCATTCAGATTTCCTTTTATACGGTTATAATCTTCTATATTAAAATAATCACTGGCCTGCCAGTCTGTTTTTGGCTGTTGCCACATTGCTCATATCCCTCCTCGCCTTTATGGTGCCGGATAATGCTCCATTAAACTTCAATGTATGTTCATATATCCGCAATAACAGATCTGGAACATATTTGTTTTCCAGGAATGCAATATCATTTGCATCAATACGCGGTTCTCCGCGATATTCCAAATTGTATTCCCGGTCTGAACGCAGATAATCTCCTACCCACTCAGCAAGATCTGTTGCATGCTTTGACGTAGATACAAGCGGATTTTCCCAGGTTTCAACAATTCCCGTGGGATTTAACTGACTGGTCACAATCGCCTGTGTTACATTGTATTCATATCCGTTTATGATCACTTCCGTGTCTGCTTCACCAGTAACCTCTACTGTAACGTAATATGCGCTGCTATCAATGATCTGAATGGTTGTGTCATCAGCTGCATCTATTTCATAATCATAGGCTGCTGTATTGAGATAAAACGTATGCCTGGTCTCTCCTGCAGGAATAGTTTCCTTGATCAACTGCCTTTTTTCAGTTCCGGATGCATAAATCGTCCTGATCATCTGCAGTTCACGAACTTTTGTCAACTGGGTGCCCTTGGGAGTTTTTGTCAATTCTTTACCATAAGACAGTTCATAATCAGTACTGTCTCCAAATGTGATCTGCTTCAGATTCACCCTGTTGAACGGCGTCCCCTTTAGAAATTCAAGCTGCAGCTTATCAAATTCCGGAAATTCATGACTGACTACCGTAACTTCAGAAAGAGAAGATATTTTATACTCCTCCACCAGTTCCTCTCCTAAATAAGAGCGGAATATCATATCTGAAGGATGATTACCACCAAATTCCAACGTAAGACCAAAACATTTATACCGTGCTTCCAGAACGATCGTCACCAATGGATTATCTGTAAATATACCTTCTTCATCAGCTACCGCTTCAGACATATACCCCACATCTAAATAATTTTTGCCCTGGTATGGTAAAAAGAACTGAGTAGCAGATGCTTCTGTATGATCTTTTTCTGGTGTGGCATAAATACTTTTTTCTGTTGCTTCCAGCACGGAGGCTGTATTTGAAAAGTATGCTTCATTTTCTGAATTTGCCTGCATATCTGGTATAAAGCTGGACTTCATAAATATATTTCCATTCCGGTTCTGATAAAGGATACAACGCCCAGCATTGGCTATCAGCTGCAGTGCTTCTTTATGGGATACTACTGGCATTGGATTATAAACCATAACATCCTTTAGATAATTATCAAGCCAATAGGTTCGATCATCTATTTCGGCATCATCAAAAACATCAACAGCAAGGTCATATAGGCTTATGCCATCAGAATAGTATTTTCCTCGACGATAAGTTCCATCCATTCCGTCAAAACGATCCGTGGCCGTAAAACTCATTTCTTCATCATCTGCAGACCATTCCCGCAAATATACCGTGGTCCCTGGCATCCACTCTACGCTTTCATCATCCAGTTCCTGACCGTAGATCACATTGATCTCCTGACCATTTTCCAAAAAATTCACTGCACTCTCTTCGTTTTCAATGTCATATGCACGGTTTTTATTATCAATGGTTATGTTCAGATCAATGGAGGGCAGATCTTCCATAACAGGGCTGATCCGTTCTTTCTTTGTAGCTGACAATATCTTCTGATTATCAAAATAGATACCAATTCCCATTGTAATGCGGTGGATCCGCAACCGTCCATGTCCGTTGATCATCTTTGCTGGCACAAAGCGAAGGAACGTTGCACCAGAAAAAATCTCTTCTGTTACAAAATGCCCTGTAGCATTCCCTGCAATTTCAACTGTATGTTCATCTGATACAATGGTAAAATCCACAGGATAAGCTTTGCCAAATTCTACTGTAAGTCCTTTTATGTCATGCTGCACCGGAAAGCGTATTTCAATCTCACCTAGAAGATCATCTGTAACTATTCCCTGATTAAGGATCGCATCCAGAGGCTCCCGTGGCAGAAAATACATGCTTCCATCTACGGCACTGTAGTCCTGATCACAGGCTTCATACAGTTCCGAAACATCATAGTTGTTAAGGGGCCAGGTTAAATTGCTATAATAAGTGTATTTTTTCTGATCAGGAACATACGCAGAAGCCTGGGCTTCCTGATTGATCAGACCAATACTGACGCGCATGTAGGAATGATCGCGGTACTGCTTTTTCATTTCCTGTTTATATGCATTGCTTACAGCTTGCATTACTCTATCACCCCACAGTCTATGATATTGACCTTACAGTCCTGATATCTTGTTGGAAGCCCTGATCCATCAAATTCTATAGGCGTTGCTGTACGGTTCCCCGGATACATACGAAGTGTACGGAAACGGTTGTTTACCATATCCGGGATCCGGGCAGTCACTACAAATTTGTCAAACTCCTGCAGCATTGCTGACCAGGTAGCCGCATCCAGGAATTTCCATTGTAATGCATCAAATTTATACTGATCTCTTCCAACCTTCTGACCAACAAATTCTCCATTTGCATTTTTTCCGGAACTGACATTGGTTGCAACTACAAGATTTCCACCTTTATCAGGAGCCGGGAACTCCCGGCCATTGATCGTTATGATTGCCATTTGTTACCGC
>CAVDQU010000269.1:0-4306 GCA_963611035.1 Agathobaculum sp. | reverse complement strand
AAAAACAAACAAAAACAAAACAATATAACAATTCAAATTAAGAAAGGAAGGTATTAATTATGCTTACAGGTCTCCTCGTTATTTTTGGTTCCATGGCCGCTGCTGCATTGGGTTACTCCGTTCATCGCACCTTAAATGAGTGTAAGTAATAGCCAAAAAATTATTTTTCAAACAAAAAAAATATAACAACTCAAATTAAGAAAGGAAGGTATTAATTATGCTTACAGGTCTCCTCGTTATTTTTGGTTCCATGGCCGCTGCTGCATTGGGTTACTCCGTTCATCGCACCTTAAATGAGTGTAAGTAATAGCCAAAAAATTATTTTTCAAACAAAAAAAATATAACAACTCAAATTAAGAAAGGAAGGTATTAATTATGCTTACAGGTCTCCTCGTTATTTTTGGTTCCATGGCCGCTGCTGCATTGGGTTACTCCGTTCATCGCACCTTAAATGAGTGTAAGTAATAGCCAAAAAATTATTTTTCAAACAAAAAAAATATAACAACTCAAATTAAGAAAGGAAGGTATTAATTATGCTTACAGGTCTCCTCGTTATTTTTGGTTCCATGGCCGCTGCTGCATTGGGTTACTCCGTTCATCGCACCTTAAATGAGTGTAAGTAATAGCCAAAAAATTATTTTTCAAACAAAAAAAATATAACAACTCAAATTAAGAAAGGAAGGTATTAATTATGTTAGTTACCATCATTTTGGGCGGTTCCATGTTAGCTACTGTATTGGGCGTCGGCATTCATCACGTCGTAACAAACCGCTAGAAGATAACTGAAGAATTATTTTTTTACAAAAACTCCCGGAGTGATCTTCTCACTCCGGGAGTTTTTGTTTTACTGTTTCTTTATCATCCTCACTACTGCCTTGCCAATCTCACTGACAATAATCACTGACAAAGCTGTCAATGCCATTTTTTCCCATAATATCAGCGACAAAGGTCTCGTCTCAAAGACAGCACTGCCGAACTGGGTAATGATTACCTGCAACGCCAGCACTATAGCGAATACCACCAGCATCAAATGATTTTTCAGCAGATTCCTATACACAGGCGTCGTATCCAATTCCCGGCAATTAAAGGCATTGCACAGCTGCATTAGCACAAAAAGCGTAAATAGAACTGTATCCTTCTGCGCTTCCTGTGCCCCCAGGAAATTGGTAAAATGCTGCGCCATAAAGATGACGGAAATGTAAAGGCCAATGGCCATGATTCTGAAGAGCATCTTTTTCGATACTATATTTTCATCCCGTCTGGTAGGCTCTCTTTTTAACAGATCATCTCTTATTGGCTCTAATCCCAGTGTCAATGCCGGCGGACCATCCATAATAATATTGATCCACAGCAGTTCAAGTGCGGTAAAAGGAGCCTTAAAACCGGCCAGGATAGAACAGATTACGACCACTACGGAGGAAACATTCACCGTCAGCTGAAAACGGATAAAACGTTTAAAGTTCTCATAGATTCCGCGACCCCACTGCACTGCCTTCACGATGGTTGAGAAAGAGTCATCCAGCAGCACCATGTCGCTGGCCTCCTTCGTCACCTCTGTTCCTGCGATACCCATGGCAATGCCCACATCCGCATTTTTGATGGCGGGTGCATCATTGATACCGTCGCCGGTAACTGCCACGACATTGCCGCATTCCTTCAAAAGCTTTACTACCCTCATTTTTACCAAAGGTGTACTGCGGGCGATCACCTGTATCTTTTTAAGAGCTTCCTTTAGTTCCTCATCGGACATTTCCTCTATGTCGGCAGCCTCTACCGCAATATGCCCCTCATCCAGCATATGCAGCTCGTTGGCAATGGCTCTGGCAGTTCGGATATTGTCTCCTGTAAGCATCTTTACCTCGATGCCCGCCTCCCGACATCTGCGGATTGCCCCGTAGACATCTGGACTTAAGGGATCGGAAATAACCACAAAACCGTCATAGCACAGGTTCTTCTCCAGCTCCTGCTGTTGCTGTTCTTCTCCCTCGTTTTCTTCAAGCTCTCTGTGTGCAAAAGCCAGGAGTCTGCCGGCCTGACTCTGGAATTCCTCCATGAGCTTTTGGATATACTCTCTTTCCTCTTCAGACACATCGGTGCACAGGGAGAGTATTTTTTCCGGATTTCCTTTGGTATAAAGGATCTTTTTGCCTTTTTCCCGGACGATAGTGCTCATATCCTTATTCTGGGAAGAAAAAGGGAAAACCTTTACCACATCAGCCTCATGACGCATTTTCTGGTAATCCACACCAGCCTTTTGCGCCGCTGCCAACAGAGAACATTCCGTGGGATTACCGATGAAGGACCATTTGCCGTCCTCCCAGGTAATATTAGCATTACTGTTGATGCAGTAATTTCGGAGCAGCACTTCATCCTTGATTTCCTCAGGCCGAATCAGCTGACCATTTCTGTAAATCTGCTGCACCGTCATCTTATTTTCCGTCAGTGTTCCCGTCTTGTCGGAGCAGATGATATTCACGCAGCCGATGGTCTCGCAGGCAATCATCTTTTTGACCAGCGCATTTTCCTTAGACATCTTGATGATGTTAAGTGCCAGAGAAACCGCCACGATGGTAGGCAGACCTTCCGGCACCGCCGCCACAATCAGGACTATACTGGTGATAAAGGCATCAGACACCGTGCTCCAGTTCAGCTGCTGGGTCATGATAAAGCCGATGATCTCAATAGCAAATACAATGGCCGCCGCAGTAATGCCCAGAACAGTGATCTGCTTTCCCAGTCTGTCCAGTTTTTCCTGCAGGGGCGTGGTGGTCTTTTCAATAGAGGAAAGCTCCTGAGCGATTTTTCCAAATTCCGTATCATTACCTACACCGGTGACCAGCAGTCTGCCGTTTCCGGCCGATACAAAGCAGCCGGTGTAAAGCATACAGCTTCTCTCCGCCACGGGAGTCTTTTCCTGACAGACAAAATCTGCATTCTTTTCCACCGGGACGCTTTCTCCCGTCAGCGCCGACTCATCCACGTGCAGCTCATTACTCTCCAGCAATCGTCCGTCTGCCACGATTTTATCTCCGGTCTCCACCAGAATGATATCGCCTACAACAATTTCTCTCTGGGCTACCTGCGTGGGCTCCCCGTTTCTGATCACCTTGATCAGGGTGTCCTCGTTGATGCGGTTTAAAGCTTCAAAAGACTTTTCACTTTTTCCTTCCGTGATGACTGTAATGACCACAGACAGAGAAATCGCAGCGAAAATGCCTGCGCATTCCAGAAAATTGTACTCCCCGCCTGTAAAATATCTGGCAGTATTAACGATCAGTGTGATTACAGCCGCAAAAATCAGCATCAAAAGCATAGGCTCCGTGGCCGCATCCCAGATACGCTTTGCCATGGAGATACGCCCTTGCTGCTTAAAGGTATTCTCTCCGTACTTTTCTCTGGAAGCCTGAATCTTCGCGTTGTCTAATCCCCTTTCCGCATCACTTCCTGTTTTCCCAAGCAATTCTTCTCTGGAAAGCAGATATGCTTCTTTCATGAATCCTCCCTTTCTGCGGACGCCTTTTGCCTTTTTTCACAACTCCTTCACAACGAAGATGCTTATCCTATGCCCATACACGCTGTTTGATAACTATTCGAAAGCATCTCTATGACTATGATTTTCTGCGGCGTCCCTGACGCAGGCAAATCGTGCCATAAAACTCATAACTGTTCATCCCCATCTCGATTTTCCTTTGGAAAACCTCGATGTGGCCGGCCAGAGGCGCTCCGCGCCTTGGCCGCCTGCCAACTCCAATTATGAATTTGACTGCAAGCAGTCAATTCACATTGGAGTTGGCAGGTGCTGAACAGATACAAAAAATCGGTACAGCGACTCGCTGTACCGACCATAAAAAAGACTCGTGTACAGCAGGTGCTATACATGAGTCTCGTTGATTAAGGCAAACCAGATCCGGTATGGAAAGATCAGTATGTTGACTTGCCGCGCCCAGTAATGTATCTCTATCACCGCATTACTGTACGCCACTACTCCCTCATCTGTTCGATTGTCCTTTCAAACTATCATGAGAGTTTATGGTTAGTCAATGCAAACTTATTTTATATCATCCCTTATATTACCCTATATACATATCCTTTATGCTTCTTACGAACACCATGCTTTTTAAACAGCTACAATTTATAAACATTTGAAAATGGCTTACATTCAGTTCTTTTGTGATTCCCAATAATGTAGCTAATGTAACTAAATTTGAAGAAGTTTTTAAAAGTTTGCAGTTCACACGCCTATTATTTTTTCGCTGAGTTGAAAATCTAAGTTCCAGTTTGGAAAAGTAAATCCCTGCTCAGCGTG
>CAVDQU010000268.1:0-2005 GCA_963611035.1 Agathobaculum sp. | reverse complement strand
AATTTTTCCGCAAGAGGCTTCAGATCATGGTCAGATCTGCGAAGGACAGCCTGGATCCTGGCGTACAGGTTTTTCAGACTGAAAGGCTTGGTAATGTAATCGTCCGCTCCCAGATCTAAGCCATTTAGCATATCATCTTCCATGGTTTTGGCTGTGAGCATGATAATGGGAACCCGTGACTGTTTACGGATCTTGGAACAGATCTCTTCTCCGGGAATATCTGGAAGCATCAGATCTAATATAACAAAGGAAATAAACTCTTTTTCCAGAAAGTCAAGTGCCTGCATTCCTGTTTCTGCCTGGAGCACATCATATCCCTGCTTTTCGAGATAAGAGGCAACGGCCTCACGCATCATGTTTTCATCATCAACGATCAGTATCGTTTTCTGTTTCGTCATATCAATTATCAAGTCCTTTTTAATGATCCTCTTTATAATTACAGACAGTTTTTAGCTTCCGCAGCAGCCCATACCTGAGCCGTTGAAGAATGGTGTTGTCTCACCGTTGGTATCAGCATTTGGTTCGGGCTCCGTATTTATGTCCGCATTTGCATCTGAATCTGCATTTGCATCTGGATCAGCCTGGGAAGTTTCTAATGTATCTGTTACCGTGATATTACCACGTATCATTCCCATCCAGCAAGTATATTGAAAAGTTCCAGACTTAGTTGGGGTAAATTCAATTACATTTTCTCCTTCTGAAAATGTGTGTTCAATTCCAAAGGAGCGCAGCAGTACTCTATAATTGCAGCCATTAAGGGAACCTTTTGGTGTGTTTATGATCCATTTTACAGGAACGCCGGTCTGGACTTTAATGTCAGGATATCTGCCAGGCTGTAAGGTGCTGTAGATGATCTGGATATTTTCTGTCTGGTCTGATACAGATGTTGGATCATTAGAGACGTTATTTTGAGAGATATCGTTTCCGGAGATGCCATTCCCGGAAATCCCGGATAATGCAGTTCCCTGGGAGAACATGGAAAGTCCCAGCACCACTACGAGGATTGCTCCTATATAGGTCATCTTTTGAGCAAAACGCTTTCCAAGGGCAGATACCAGAGAGCCGAAACCAAGCATAAGAGGAACGGTTCCAAGACTGAATAAAAACATGGATAAAGCACCGGAAAATGGATTACCAGAAGCCAGAGCTACGATCTGCATGGACTGAAGGGGGCCACAGGGCATCAGTCCATTTAAAAGTCCTACAAACAGCGGATGCCGGTTGGAAGCACGCTTTTTAAGGATCTTTGTGGATAAAAAGCGGGGGATCCGTAATGTAAGTGGACGAAGCCATGGAAAGATCCCAAGCATGTTGATGCCCATGATCATCATGAAAATGCCGGCGATTATTTTTAAGATCCCCTGGAGAAAATAGGAGATCCCGGTCTGGACATTAGCACCGATCAGCATTCCAATGAGACCTAAAATAAAGCCGATCACTGTATAGGAGATCACACGGCCTGCGTTATAAAGAAGGGCCGGGAGAAAAATGACAAGAGAGCGGCTGCTTCTAGAAACATCAGAGGTGCTTGAAGGCTGCGGTATACACTGGGACAGGTTGATGCCGCCGCACATGGCAATACAGTGTACAGAGGTGATCAGTCCGATCACAAACAGCATGCCATAACTCATTTTTGTATCTGCCAGCTGTCCCGGTGCCAGCAGATTGAGAATGCCGAAATACTGCAAAAGGGCATATAAAAGCAGGATAACAGCCAGTGAGATAAGCGTTTTTTTCATATTATAGTTAGAAGTATCTGTTTCCGGTAAAACAGTATAGCCGGTTTCTTCTATGATTTTTTGTATCTGTTTTAAGGAAATCGTATCTGTATCATATACAACATGGACAAGGCCGGTATTGTAGCTTACGGAAGCGTCCTGGATCCCAGGTGTGGTCTTTAAAGCATATCGGATCCTGTGTTCGCAGTTTAAACAGCTCATACCGTCAATATGCAGAGTTTTCTTGAGGATCTTCATGAATATTGTACCTCTCTTTATTTTCATTC
>CAVDQU010000267.1:0-2073 GCA_963611035.1 Agathobaculum sp. | reverse complement strand
GCTGTGTGCTAAGGAACTTGGTAAGAACATCAAAGAGGCAAGAGGCGATGTTCAGAAGGCAATCGAGCCAACGGAAGAAGCATGTGCTCTGCCAGCTATGATCCAGGGTGATACCGCAATGCAGGTAACTACCAACTATGATACCGCTTCTTACCGCTTCCCATTAGGCGTAACTGCTGGTATCGTTCCTATGAACTTCCCGGCTATGATCCCATGGGGCTGGATGGTTCCTCTGGCAATTGCATGCGGCAACACTGTTGTATTAAAGGCAAGTTCCCAGACACCTTTAACATCCATGCGTATGATGGAACTGTTCTATACAGAGGGCGGTTTCCCGAAGGGTGTTGTAAACCTGGTAACCTGCAGCAGAGTAGAAGCTGACATCCTTTTAACTGATGAGAGAGTAAAGGCAGTTACCTTCGTTGGTACAACAGGCGTTGGCAAGCAGGTTTACTCCAAGGGCGCAGCACATGGCAAGAGAGTTCAGGCTCAGACAGAAGCAAAGAACCATGCTTTAGTTCTGGAAGACTGCAACCTGGAAGCTACTGTAAATGCGATCATCAACTCTACATACGGATGCGCAGGCATGAGATGTATGGCTCTTCCAGTAGTTTGCGTACAGGAAAGCATTGCAGATGATTTCGTAGCTCTGTTAAAGAAGAAAGCAGAGGCAATGAAGTTAGGATGCGCTTATGATGAAGATACAGATCTTGGACCTGTTGTAAACGCAGCTCACAAAGAGAAGATCTGCAACTGGATCCAGACTGGTATTGATGAAGGCGCCCAGTTAGTACTGGACGGCAGAAATGTAAAGGTACCTGGCTATGAGAATGGCTTCTTTGTTGGACCTACTATCTTAGACCATGTAAAACCAGGAATGACTGTTGGTGACAGAGAGATCTTTGGACCGGTAACCTGCATCAAGCGTGTAAAGAACTATGAAGAAGGCATTGCTATCATGAATGCTAATCCATTTGCAAATGGTTCCTGCATCTTTACACAGAGCGGATACTACAGCCGTAAGTTCGTCATGGATACAGACGGTGGCATGGTAGGTGTAAACGTAGGTATCCCAGTACCAACCGCATACTTCCCATTCTCCGGAAACAAGGATTCCTTCTTCGGCGATCTCCATGTACTTGGAAAAGACGGATACCGTTTCTTCACAAGAGCAAAGACCGTAACAACCCACTGGTTTGACGAAGAAGCTGGAAAGCGTAAAGTAGGAACCTGGGAAGGAAGTACAGAGGTATAAAAAATGGCATTTGAGTTATTACTCCCAAATGAAACCATTATTGGAAAGGGAGCGCTTGAAAAAGCGCTTCCTTTCTGGAAAAAAATGGGAAAACACGTATTGATTATTACGGATCCGACGATGGTCCGTCTGGGAAATGCAGAAGCACTCCAGGGATTAATGGAAAAAGAAGGCATTGAGACTGAGGTTTACGGTAAAATAAGCGGAGAACCTACGGATATCATGATCAATGCTGGACTTAAAATATATAAAGAAAAAGGCTGCGACAGCCTGATCGGTTTTGGCGGAGGAAGCGCTATTGACTCTATGAAAGCAGTGGCTCTTTTAGCTTCCAATGGCGGCAGCATTGCCGATTACAGCAAAAAAGCGATCCGCAACCCACTGCCACCTATGACTGCCATCCCCACAACAGCAGGCACAGGTTCTGAAGTGACCCGTTATACGGTTATCAACGATACATCCCGTCAGGTAAAAATGCTTTTAACAGGACAGGAACTGATACCGGATCTGGCAGTGATCGATCCGCGCTTTACCATGACATTACCGCCTAAAGTGACTGCATCTACAGGTCTTGACGCATTTACCCATGCAGTAGAGGCTTTTACCTCACGAAAAGCCAATACCATGACCGATGTCTTTGCATTATCTGCTTTCAAACGTATCGTTAAAAATCTTCCTCTGGCATATAAAGACGGATCCAATGAAGAAGCAAGAGAACAGATGGCAGTAGCTGCCTATGAGGCTGGAATTTCCATTAACAATTCCTCCGTAACCGTTGTTCACGGAATGAGCCGCCCAATTGGAGCACTGTTTCATGT
>CAVDQU010000266.1:0-2115 GCA_963611035.1 Agathobaculum sp. | reverse complement strand
CTGTAAAAGCATACTCTCCTCCCAACAGTTTTACGATCCCCCAGGGGATCAGGGCTGTCCCTGTTCCAAATACAGGCAGAAAGTCTAAAAATGCAATAATAAATCCCCATAACAGGCTATATCTCACTCCCAGAATAAAAAAACCAACTGTAAGTATCAGCCAGACCACACCCATGATCTTAAACTGGGCGATAAAATAGCTCTCGATCAGGCGGCGTGCCTCTTCTTTTATATACCGGCTGTACTTTTTCGTCCACTGGGGCATATAGCTTCTTACAAATGCCATGATCCTGTCTCTGTCAGCAATAAAAAAATAAGCAGACAATATAGTGACCACTGAATATACCAGAACAGATGGGATCACTTTGGCCACTGCTCCGGCCGCCTCGACTGTAGGAGGTGCAACGGAACCTGCCAGTTTTCCGATCAGATTTCCAAGATCATTTCTCAGGTTTCCTCCCATTTTTTCCCAGGCATCCCGTACCCCGGCAGGTGCATAGGCAAACAGATCTTCCAGACGTATTAAGCTTTTCTGGACTTCTGTTTCAATCCCGGCATATAATCCGGGGAGATCCTGCGCAAAGGACCACAAAAGCCTGGCACCATTTGACACAGCCAGATAAATAAGGCCAATGACCAGGGCCAGAGCTCCCGCTACAATGACAATCGAACTGTGTTTTCGCACCAGGCATAGCTTTCTCTCAAGAAAACGCACCAACGGATTGGCCAGCATGGAGATCAGCCAGCCGATCACAAAGGGCATGAAAAATTTCAAACACCTGAGTCCGAAAAAGCATAAAAGAAACCATCCGGACACAGGCAGTAAAATACGGAGTATCAGACACAAGATACGTTTATCCATTCACTCATCTCCTTCTCAGGCATTGGGTAAATATGCTTCTAAAAACCGGAATAATGTATCCATTTCTTCATCGGTTCCTATGGAAATACGAAGACTGTTGTCCAGACCCGGCGTTTTGAAATAACGCACATAGATCTGTTCTTTCTTTAAAGCCTCAAATATCTCTCCTGCAGGAACAGACTTGTGAGAAGCGAAGATAAAATTAGAGCGGGAATCCGGGAAAGTAAATCCCAGTTCTGCAAGACGTTTCTTGGAACGTTCCCTGGTGGCTACGATTTTAGCTAAGGTGCTTTCAAAATATGCTTTATCTTTTACTGCCTCTACACCTGCAAGCAGGGACGGCAGGTTCATAGTATAGGAATTGTAGGAATATTTTACATCATTTAAAGCGCGGATCAGATCCGGATGTCCCATTGCAAAACCAATACGCATACCAGCCATGGAACGGGACTTGCTGAAAGTCTGTACTACCAGCAGGTTTTCATATTTGTCCAACAGTTCCAATGCAGAAGGACCTGCAAAATCCACATAGGCTTCATCTACAATGACCACTACATCCTGATTGGCTTTTAAGATCTCCTCCACCTGGTCTAACGGCATATATACGCCTGTGGGTGCATTGGGGTTCGGGAAGATCACACCGCCATTTTCCTTTGCATAATCTTTCACATCAATGGTCATATCTTCTTTTAAAGAGTGGGTCTCAAAAGGGATCTTAAACAGATCTGCCCATACTTTATAGAAAGAATAAGTCACATCCGGGAAAAGCACCGGTTTATCGGAATTAAAAAATGTAAGGAAGCTCATGGCAAGTACATCATCAGAGCCAACACCTACAAAGATCTGATCTTCGCCCAGACCATAATAAGCAGCCAGTTCTTTTACAAGGATGGATGCCGTAGGATCTGGATATTTACGCAGACGGTCTGCATCCAGCTTTTCCAGGACCTTTTTCACTCCCGGAGCCGGTGGATATGGATTCTCATTTGTATTTAATTTTACGATCTTATCTCCAGCAGGCTGCTCTCCCGGTACATAGGGAACCACCTGACGAATGTTTTTCTCCCAAAGTCTCATAGCTTATCTCCTCTCTTTCACACACGGACTATTATGATCCAAATGTTATGCTACATTTGCTTCCCTTGATTTTATCCTTGAAGTCCCTGATTGTCAATATAGAAGAATCGTTGTTTTTTCTTACATTGTTACAGTTCAGCCATGACATCTTCTTGTTTCCATATTCATGAAAACAA
>CAVDQU010000265.1:746-2131 GCA_963611035.1 Agathobaculum sp. | reverse complement strand
TAACATAATATCACAAATGTGGGGAGTGTCAACTGTTTTCTAAATCATGAGAAAATAGGTTATTTGTAATTTGAATCATAGTGGGGGGTGTTCATATAAGGAGGGGGATTTTAGTAGAAATATGTAAAGAAGTATGGTACAATATATTTGCTGCCACACCTTCAGCAGGAAGGAGGTGAGTTGTGTGTTAGAAACAATCACCACATTTTTTGTTTCTGTCGTAGCAGGTGTAGTTAGCTACTACATATGCAAGTGGCTGGATAGAAACAATAGGTAGTAACAGTCCAAACGGAATAGCTCACCGTAAAGAGCGAGAAAACCCCAGAGGCAGCACCCTCTGGGGTTTTTGTTTGTTGTGTGCTAAAATCACCACATTTTTAGCTATCCATATTATATGCTATTTCCAAATAAATGTCAACACACTAACAGGGGGAGTTTTAAACAAAAAATTTACCCATCCAATCAATGATACAGCTTCTTATGCTCATAAACCGGCTCACTTGTCAGCTGGACGCCCAGTTTCTTAAATGTCTTAATATCTACATTAGAAAGCATAACAGAAGTGTGTACCTGGCAGCCACGCAGTTTTGGAAGCTGCTTTAAGGCTTTCTTGGCTGTTTCATCGGTAGCAGCGCTCATAGACAGGGCAATGAGGACTTCATCTGTATGAAGACGTGGGTTCTTGCTGCCAAGATATCCGGTCTTTAATACCTGGATCGGTTCAATAGCAGAAGGTGCGATGAGATGTACATCGTCTGGGATATCCCCTAAAGCTTTGATCGCATTTAACAGAACAGCAGCAGAAGCACCTAACAGGTCGCTGGTCTTTCCTGTGATGATCCGTCCGTCTTCTAATTCCATAGCAGCTGCAGGGCAGGAAAGTTCTTCTGCACGCTTTAAGCATGGTCCAACCACTTTTCTCATCTCAGGAGTGATCTTTGCCTGATTCATCAACAGCTTTAACTTGTAAACTTCGTCAGAGTTGTCATCTTCTTTTGCAAGACGGTTTAATGCCTGATAGTAGCGGCGGATGATCTCCTGTTTGGAAGCTTCGCAGCATACTTCATCATCGCAGATACAGAAACCGGCCATATTTACGCCCATGTCAGTAGGAGATTTGTAAGGGCTGGATCCATAGATGCCTTCAAAAATAGCATTTAATACAGGGAAGATATCCACGTCACGGTTGTAGTTGACAGTAGTCTTTCCATAAGCTTCCAGGTGGAACGGGTCGATCATATTTACGTCATTTAAGTCAGCGGTAGCAGCCTCATAAGCCAGGTTTACCGGATGTTTTAAAGGAAGGTTCCAGATCGGGAAGGTCTCAAACTTTGCATATCCGGCTTTGATGCCCCGCTTATTTTCATGGTAAAGCTGGGATAAGC
>CAVDQU010000265.1:0-736 GCA_963611035.1 Agathobaculum sp. | reverse complement strand
GTCCTGGAGCTGTAATGACAACTAATGGTCTGGAAGTTTCAATATAATCATTTTTGCCGTAACCTTCATCACTGACGATCAGCGGGATATTGCTTGGATATCCTTCGATGCAGTAGTGGCGGTATACGCGGATGCCCATATGCTCCAGTTTCATCTTAAACTGGTCAGCGCTGCTCTGCCCGCTGTACTGGGTGATGACTACGCTTCCTACATAAAGGCCTTTTCCCTGGAATTCCTGGATCAGACGGAGCACATCCACGTCATAGGTGATGCCCAGGTCATGGCGAACCTTGCTTTTTTCAATATCAGCAGCGCTGATAACGATGACTACTTCTGCCTGGTCAGCTAACTGAAGCAGCATACGCAGCTTGCTGTCCGGTTCAAAGCCTGGAAGGACTCTGGACGCATGATAATCGTCAAAGAGCTTGCCGCCGAACTCCAGATACAGTTTGTCACCGAACTGTCCGATCCGTTCTTTAATGTGCTCAGACTGCATGGAAAGGTATTTGTCGTTGTCGAATCCGATTTTCATGTTCTTGTATCTCCTGCTATGATTTCTCTTATTAAACACGTCGTACATCTGCGCATTTCTTTCAGTATAACATAATTTTACATGGCACACCAGAACTTTTAAAAGATAAAACACCTGTAAAATGTGGATAAAGCAATTATAAGTTACACATATAAGAATAATTAAATATATTAATTTTACTAATTTATATAACATGTGCTATGA
>CAVDQU010000264.1:0-2153 GCA_963611035.1 Agathobaculum sp. | reverse complement strand
GCTTCTTGTTTTCATGAATATGGAAACAAGAAGATGTCATGGCTGAACTGTAACTATTTAATAGAAATTTTCGAGGTGTTTTATATTCTTTTAGATGGCGTTATGGTATAATGTAATAAGCGCAGAAAAAAACAAGCGCCGCCAAAGGCGGCATTTGTTTTTTGCAAGCTTATTAACGAAGGTCCCGTCTGCGCCGGCAGACAGTTGAGCGCGTCAGCGCGTGGGCCTGAGTCTATGTAGAAAGAAGGACAGGCGCCAACAGCGCGTGGACCTGAGTCTACGCAGAAAAAAGAAAGGACACCCCGTTTGTCTATGTACCATTTTATCATCAACCCAAACGCAGGTTCCGGCAGAGGCTGGAAAGTATGGAGAGCCATTGCCGGTTACATGGACCGGCACAATATTGAATATGAAGCGGTTCTGACAAATGGGATCGGCGAAGCCAGAGACGCGGCCAGAGAACTGACCAAGGAAGCGGGAAAACCATGCTTCCTTATTGTTGTTGGCGGGGACGGGACTATGAATGAGGTCTTAGACGGTGCTTCTTTTCATGGACCTTTAAATCTTGGCTATATCCCGGCAGGAACGGGAAATGACCTTTGGCGCAGTTTACATATGCCTGCAAGTCCGGTGAAATGCCTGAAAAAGCAGCTTTATCCAAGGCATTTTTCTATGATCGATTACGGCGTTCTTTCCTATGGAAAAGGGGAACCCTTCCACAGACGTTTCCTGGTCAGTGCAGGTATTGGCTTTGATGCAGCTGTCTGTCAGGCAACTCTTGACTCCAGACTGCGCAGTCGTTTAGGACATATGGGCTTTCGCAGGCTTTCTTATCTGCTCCTTGGCATCGGCCAGTTTTTTAAATGCCGTTCTTCCAGGGGATATATTGTTTTAGATGGTGTAAAAAGGGTAGAATTTAATAATATACTGTTTATATCCTGCCATATCCAGCCTTCAGAGGGCGGCGGCTTTGTTTTTGCTCCGAAAGCAGACGGAAAGGACGGCCTGATGAACATCTGTGTTGTCAGTCATCCCAACCGGATGAAGCTGATCCCCCTTCTTTTAGGTGCCATGACAGGCAGGAAAAAACGTTATAAAGGGACCAGGACTTATGAGTGCCGGGAAGTAAAGATACACACAGATATTCCTCTTCCGGTCCATGTGGATGGAGAGGTGTGCGGCAATGTAAATGACATACAGGCAGAATGTATCCCGCGGAAAGTGCGGATGCTGTTCTGATCACAGGAACTGCCAGGCAAAAAGCATTTTATATAGAACAGTTATAAAGGAGATAGAAACACATGAGGATTGGACAAGGATATGATGTACACAAACTGGTAGAAGGAAGAAAGCTGATCCTTGGCGGTGTAGAGATCCCATATGAAAAAGGACTATTAGGACATTCCGATGCGGATGTCCTTGTTCATGCTGTGATGGACGCTCTTTTAGGAGCAGCAGCTTTAGGGGATATCGGACAGCATTTTCCGGATACAGATCCAAGATATGAGGGGATCTCCAGTATCGAACTGCTGAAAAAAGTAGGGGAACTGTTAGAGGAAAAGGGTTATGTAGTGGAAAATATTGATGCCACCATCATTGCCCAGAGGCCGAAGCTTTTAAATTACCGCCCGAAAATGGCAGAAAACATTGCAGAGGCTCTTCATCTGGATGTTTCCAGAGTCAGTGTAAAAGCGACCACAGAAGAGGGCCTTGGTTTTACAGGAACCGGCGAAGGAATTTCCTCTCAGGCAATTACATTATTGACGGAAGTGGCTGATTACTGCTATGATAATAAGATAGTAAATGAAGGCTGCGGCGGCTGTGGCGGCTGCTGCGCTTCTCAGAAGTAATGTTCACGCGATAAAAGGGATAAACATAAACAAACATGCGTATGAAATATCGCAGAAACGAGGAAAAATTATGAAGATCTTTAATACTCTCACAAGAAGAAAAGAAGAATTTGTCCCATTAACACCGGGACAGGTGAAAATGTATGTGTGCGGTCCTACCGTTTACAATCTGATCCACATTGGAAATGCAAGACCAATGATCGTATTCGATACTGTACGCCGCTATTTTGAGTACAAGGGATACGATGTACAGTATGTATCCAACTTCACCGATGTAGATGACAAGATCATCAAGAAGGCAAA
>CAVDQU010000263.1:0-2177 GCA_963611035.1 Agathobaculum sp. | reverse complement strand
GGAATTGATAAGATCTTAAAGAAGGTAGGAGAAGAGGCTACAGAGATCGTCATTGCAGCCAAGAACCCGGATTCGGAGGAAGTAAAATACGAGATCTCCGATTTCCTGTACCATATGATGGTATTAATGGCAGAAAAAGGAGTTACCTGGGAAGAAATCACTGAGGAACTGGCAAACAGATAAGATATACAAAAGATAGACAAATGCAGATTGCATTCATTTGGGACAGCTGGATCGAAAGACCGGCTGCCCTTTTTGCATAATGAGCGGATCCGTGGTAAAATTATTTTATAAATATGATTTTGGAGGACAATGAAATGAAAATAATAGAAAATTCCGTTACAGAACGTTTTTTACGATATATTTCCTACGATACCCAGTCAAAAGAAGACGAGGAACAGGTTCCAAGTACAAAGAAGCAGCTGGAGCTTGGAAAACGTCTTGCTGCGGAATTAAAGGAAATGGGCGTTTCCAATGTGTGCATGGATGAGCACGGATATATTTACGGGGATATCCCGGCTAATACAGAAGAAAAGGTTACAGCATTAGGTTTTATCGCCCATATGGACACATCACCAGCTCTTTCCGGAAAAGATGTAAAGCCCCAGTTTGTGAAAAACTATGACGGCGGCGATATCTGTTTAAACAGAGAAAAAGATATCTGGCTTCTTACTTCCGATTTCCCGGAAATGAAAAACTATAAGGGAAAAACACTGATCACCACAGACGGAACGACACTGTTGGGAGCAGATGATAAAGCGGGTGTGGCAGAGATCATGACCATGGCAGCCTGGTTTTTAAGCCACCCGGAGGAAAAACATGGGAAGATCTGTATTACCTTTACACCAGACGAAGAAGTAGGCAGAGGCGCTGATTTCTTTGATGTAGAAGGTTTTGGGGCCGAGGCTGCCTATACTGTAGACGGCGGTGCCTTAGGGGAACTGGAATATGAAAACTTTAATGCGGCTTCCGGCCATGTGACCGTTCAGGGAAAAGGAATCCACCCGGGAAGCGCTAAGGGAAAGATGAAAAATGCACTGCTCATCGCCATGGAATTCCAGGCATTGCTTCCGGCATTTGAAAATCCTATGTATACAGAAGGCTACGAAGGCTTTTATCATTTAGACCATATGGAAGGAGATGTAGAAGGCGCACAGCTGGCTTACATCATCCGTGACCATGACCGGGAAAAATTTGAGCAGAAGAAAGCATTTTTTGAAAAGACGGCAGAGTTTTTAAACGAGAAATACGGTGCTGGCACAGTGACCGCTATAGTAAAAGATTCCTACTACAACATGAAAGAAAAGATCGAGCCGCACATGGAGCTGATCCACATTGCAGAAGCTGCCATGAAGAAAAATGGCGTTGTTCCGGTCATTTCTCCGGTCCGGGGCGGAACAGACGGAGCCAGACTATCCTATATGGGACTTCCATGCCCCAACCTTTGCACAGGAGGACACAATTATCATGGAAAATACGAATATGTATGTGTGGAATCTATGGAACAGACAGTTAAGATCCTTACAGAGATCGTAAAAAGCTTTGCAACAGGAAAAAATGTGGATGAATGAACAGAAAAATCAGATTTATACAATAAGATTTTCTTTTTGAAAAGTAAAAAATAGTTTTGTATATTTCAAAGTACAATCGTGTGATTGTATCTGAAATTCAGTTTATAACTCTGAAAAATTTATAAAGCTAAAAAGCAAATTATTATATTAGTTCGATGAGTCTATTGTTTTATCGTAGCTAAAATCACTTTTCTGGGATTGTAGAAAGAAAATATAGGGAGTATAATAAATAAAAGGTGTTAAGACTATAGCCAGCGTGGTAGAAGAGGTGATATATATGTTCACAGACGCAATGAGAGATGCATTGATTAATGGATTACTTAATATTTTTAAGGATAGTATTGAGGCAATCATATTATATGGTTCTGTTGCCCGAAGGGATAATACAGCAGAAAGCGATATAGACATTGCCATTATTTTGAACGCGGATATAGACGATAAAACAAGAGAAGCATTTATTGAGTGGTCTGCAGATATGGATCTTCGATATGACCGTGTGTTTTCAATTATAGATATTCAGGAAAGAAATATGAAAAAATGGGGAAGTGTACTTCCATTTTATCAAAATGTTCAAAATGAGGGGGTTGTTCTTTGGAAGGCAGCTTA
>CAVDQU010000262.1:0-2193 GCA_963611035.1 Agathobaculum sp. | reverse complement strand
CAACTGGAAGCAGTATTTTAAGCCTTTTACAGTAGATCATATCCTGATCAAACCTACCTGGGAGACTATCCCGGAAGAGCACAAGGACAAGCTGTTAGTACAGATCGATCCGGGCACTGCGTTTGGTACGGGTATGCATGAGACTACCCAGCTTTGCATCCGTCAGCTGGAAAAATATGTACACAGTGAAAGCGAGATCCTGGATGTAGGAACAGGAAGCGGTATTTTAGGCATCACCGCCTTAAAGCTGGGTGCAAAAGAGGTCTGGGGAACGGATCTGGATGAAAATGCTATTACAGCTGTTGGTGAAAATCTGGAAGCCAATGCTATCAGCAGCGATCGTTTCCATGTACTTCAGGGAAATATCATTGATGACAAGTCTGTTCAGGACTGGGCCGGATATGAGAAATATGATATTGTAGTTGCCAATATTTTAGCAGACGTTATCATCATGCTGGTAAAAGAGATCCCGGTACACCTGAAAAAAGGCGGCTATTTCATTACTTCTGGTATCATCAACCTGAAGGAAGAGGCAGTTCGGGCTGCATTTGCTGCCAGTGAAGAACTGGAAGTTGTAGAGATCACATATCAGGGAGAATGGCTCTCTGTCACTGCAAGAAAGAAATAGGAGCCGTAAATGTATCATTTTTTTGTAGATTCTTCGGCAATCGGAGAAGGAAAGGTAAGGATCACAGGAGCGGATCTGAACCATATGAAAAATGTGCTCCGCATGAAGCCGGGGGAAGCAGTGCTTATCAGTGACGGCACAGGAAAAGATTACAACTGTCAGGTAGAAACTTATACAGATGGGGAAGGAATTTTAGAGATCCTCTCTGAAAATGAAGACAGCAGGGAGCTTCCTTCCAGAATATGGCTCTTTCAGGGACTGCCAAAATCGGATAAAATGGAAGTGATCATCCAGAAGGCTGTAGAACTTGGGGCTGCAGGTGTGATCCCGGTTGCCACCAGAAATGCTGTGGTAAAATTGGACGCAAAAAAAGCAGAGGCAAAGGTACGCCGCTGGCAGGCCATTGCAGAAAGCGCGGCCAAGCAGTCAAAGCGCAGCTATATCCCAGAAGTGGGAATGGTGATGAGCTTAAAAGAGGCATTTTCCTATATAGAAGAGCAGAAATTTGATCTATGTATGATCCCTTATGAACTGGAAAAGGGAATGGATGGAACAAAGCAGGTATTAGGCAGACTGGCGCCGGGACAGCAGATCGCAGTATTTATCGGACCGGAAGGCGGCTTTGATGAGGATGAGATCAGGCTGGCTCTGGAGAAAAACGTGATCCCGGTCAGTCTTGGAAAGCGGATCCTGCGCACGGAAACAGCGGGACCTGCCATACTGGCTCTTCTGATGATGAAGCTGGAAGGAGCATTTTAATGGAAGCATATTTTGACAATTCAGCCACAACAAAGGCACTGGACTCTGTCCGGGATATTATGGTAAAGACCCTGATAGAAGATTATGGAAATCCTTCTGCCAAGCATACAAAGGGTATGGAGGCGGAAAATTATATCCGTCAGGCGGCAGCTGATATCGCAAAGACCTTAAAGGTAAAGGACAAGGAGATCCTGTTTACTTCCGGCGGTACGGAGTCTAATAACATGGCTCTTATTGGTACTGCCCTGGCAAACCAGAGAGCCGGAAAGCACATTATCAGTACCAGGATCGAGCATGCCTCTGTGTATCAGCCGCTGGCATTTCTGGAGTCATTAGGTTTTGAGGTAACTTATCTTCATGTGGACCACAATGGACATATTTCACTGGAGGAACTAGAGCAGTCCATCCGTCCGGATACAATTTTAGTGTCTGTTATGTATGTAAATAATGAGATCGGTGCTATTGAGCCGGTTGAGGAGATCGCCCGTCTGGTCCATGGAAAGAACCCGAAGATCGTATTTCACGTAGATGCGATCCAGGCATATGGAAAAATGGTGATCCGCCCGAAAAAACAGGGAATTGACCTGTTAAGCGTCAGCGGACATAAGATCCATGGTCCTAAGGGCGTTGGTTTCTTATATATGGATGAAAAGGTGAAGATCCGTCCTCTGATCTACGGCGGCGGCCAGCAAAAGGATATGCGCTCCGGTACAGAAAATGTTCCCGGCATTGCAGGTCTTGGGGTGGCAGCCAAAGAGATGTATACAGACCACAGCGCTAAGATGGAATATCTTACTGGTCTGAAG
>CAVDQU010000261.1:0-2279 GCA_963611035.1 Agathobaculum sp. | reverse complement strand
GTTATGGTCACACCGGTTCAAACGAAAAGCTCACACCGTTGAGCCGAAATCTGCACTTCTGGCAGCCTGCAAGCAGGCATAATACTGCCAGAACAAGCAAACATCTTTTTATTAATTTTCCAACTTTCATCTATCTGTTCTCCTCCAACTATTCTCCAGAAGAATACGTAACAATACAATACCCCGTTTCTTCTCCGCCAGAAGTATACGAATATATGGCGCTGACTCTTCCCAGGGAATCATATTCATAGGTAGCATAATGCCCTTCTGCCACCTGGGGATCTGTCAGCTCTATCCGTCCATCCGATACCGGGCGTGTAGGATCCGTAAGAAATACATGTTCCAGTTTGTCTACAGCATCGTCCCAGCCATATCCCATTGTAAAATAATACCATGCCTGGTCTTTACAGCCGCTGATCTCATTTTTACTAACCCACTGTTCCTGGCCATTATCATCAACGGTTTTTTCACCCTTCTGTTTTCCTTCCTGCTCTTCTATTCCTTCATAGTAAACTTCTGTTATATATGCTTCCGTTTTTCCTGCTTTGTCATCATAAGTCCAGTTGTTTGTATCGATCACACTGCCATCTCTTTCGTACCATATGGATGATATCATTCTTCCCTTATCATCATATGAATAAATATCCTTTCCCATATAGCCATCCACAGTTCCATACATTTCTACTGTCATGCTTCCGTTATAAACAGAGGAATCTACTGTGGACGTGATCTGAGAAGCTTCGATTTCCTGTCTGCGCTTGTCTAATGCCTCATCTCCTGTTTCTTCATAACCTTTTTTCAGGATATCCAATGCTTTTTCTGTTTCTCCTGCCAGCAGATACAGATCTGCCAGTTTTTCATAATTTCCAGCTGTTTTCGGTTCCAGTTCAATGGCTTTCAGGTAATCAGCTTCACCACTTGTATAAAATCCACGTATCTCATCCGTCCACTGGCTGGCATCATCCACTCCGCCTGCCTGGATACGGGCTGTATAAACCTCTGCACGTTTTTCGTAAGCAGCTGCCTGTTTCGGGTCTATTTCGATTGCTTTTGTAAAAGCTACGATCGCCTCTTCATAATTAGCTTCTGTCAGGTATTTATCACCTAAGTCCAGATAGTCCTGAACTGTCATTTTCTTTTTGCAGCCTACAAACAATATCAATACAGAAACCAGAAGCATTATACAGCTTATTTTAAATATTCCTGATCCTCTTCTTCTGCTTTTCATACTACTCCTTCTTACTTTCTCTAATCAGCGGACGCGCCACTGGCGCCTCCTCGATATGCATGGTAATAGAAATGCCGCAGATGAGCCTGCAATCAGCACCACCTGCGGCATGATCGCTGTCACTCTTTCATAGCGCCATAAACGCCCCAGCAGTCTCCATCTTCAAAATGCCACCGGTTGATATCCGGTCCGGATATATGTTCCATGACTGCCATGGTTTCCTCTGCGTCAAGATCCATTTCTACCTGATCTGGAATACCACTTGTTGCAGTATACTGATAAACGTCTGTACCTCCTGGACCCGCAAGGGAAATGGTCATGGCTCCGTTTTCAAGACCTTCTGCATATTCTCCCTGTCGCATCTCTACTGCTCCGCCGTCATAGCTTAAATATTCTCTGGCTGTTCCTGCGCCATTCGGATAATCATCTTTCCAGGTTCCTTTAAATAAATACACGCTCAGTCCCCGTCCTGATTCTTCCAGATACCAGGCTCCGTTTCCAGATCGTTTTCCATCCTCCATTTCGCCCACATAGATATAACCACCAGGATAGACTGCGATCCAGGTTCCGTCTTCCTGCTGCCACATAAGAGGTTCTGTGAGATTTTCAGTGAGAGAATTAAACTCTTTACCTAACAATAACTTACTTCCAAAGTCGCTGTTTCCGAAGTTTTCAGCATCGCTGGTCATCTTTTCTTTTAACTGTTTTAAAAGATCCATATATTCTGCTTCCAGTGTCATTTTTACAGAAAGAGTATTCGCTGCAGCCTGTATTCTCTCATACGCTGCTTTTCTCTCTTCTGTCTGCTCTTCTTCGGATAGGCCTTCATATACAGATACTGCTTTGTTTAAGGTTTCCAGAGCCTGCTCTGTATTTCCCTGAGCTGTATATGCACCTGCCAGCTTTTCATAGGCCCCAATTTCTCTTGGCTCCAGTTCAATGGCCTTTGTGAAGGCTACAGCTGCCTCTTCATAATTGGCTTCTGTTAGGTATTTTTCACCTAAATCCAGATAGTCCTGAACGGTCATTTTCTTCTGGCAGCCTGCAAGCA
>CAVDQU010000260.1:0-2285 GCA_963611035.1 Agathobaculum sp. | reverse complement strand
GTGCTGCCTTCATCATCTGAAGGTGGTGGTCACCTGTAAGATAGTCCAGATCCGTCAGTTTATAGTCTGTATGTTCATTGGAAGGATTCATATTTTTACCAGCCTTGCTGCTTTGGTTTAAACTTATGCGGCAACCTTTTGTTTCATGCATATATTGTAGTAGGGGGATGTACCTTCATGATACACTCTCTGGAAGGAGGTATTTTGTATGTATAGCAGACTGGTGATTGATGGGAATGCTGTATATGAAATAGATGAGGAATGCGTGCAGAAAAAGAAAAACGAAAGGTTTAAAGAGAGAAAAAGAAGAGAAACGACTGGAAAAGGAGAGAAAAATATCCCCGCAAGATAAAAACAGGGGGCGTTTACACGCCCCGCTGATGCCATAGATGCCTGGAATGCGCCAGCGACGCATTCGCCAGCTTTACGTAAGATTAGCAGAAACCGCCGTTGTTGCCGCCGCAGCAGCATAAAAGCAGCAGGATCCAGATAATGTCGCATCCGCACCCGTTGCCGCAGCCGTTATTTCCGAAACAGCCGCCAAAACCATTGCCGCCGCAGCAGCATAAGATCAGGATAAGCCAGATGATATTGCATCCATTTCCTCCGCTCTGGCATCCACACCCGCAGTCACATCCGCAGTTTGTTGCTGCTACATCACTCATGTTAGTTCCTCCGAAATATGTTTGATTACAATCCTATGATATGTAGGGCAGCTTGCTCATGTTTCTTCTTTTTTGAAAAAAATAAAAAATGAAGGAAATTTATGCTTATTTTTATGTCCATTTGTACTATAATGGTATCTGTTGAGTTTGTTGAGCTGTTATTTTAGGAGGAATAAAAATGGATCAGAACCGTTTATATTATGCGACCCCATATGTAAAAACATTTATGTGCACGGTTATTTCCTGTACGCAAAATAAAAAAGGTACCTGGGATGTGATCTTAAACCAGACTGCCTTTTATCCGGAAGGCGGCGGACAGCCCAGTGATACCGGTACATTAAATGGAGTGAAAGTTCTCCATGTCAGCGAAAAAGGAGAAGAGATCATCCATGAACTGGAAGCACCTTTAGAAGAAGGGGCTCTGGCAGAGGGAGTCATCGACTGGCAGAAACGTTATGACAATATGCAGCAGCATACAGGAGAGCATATTTTCTCCGGTCTGGTACATAAACACTTCGGCTATGATAACGTAGGTTTTCATATGGGTGCTGATGAAGTGACGGTAGATTTTAATGGCATTATCACCCAGGAACAGTTAGACGCCCTGGAGGACGAGGCAAACCAGCTGATCTATGACAATGTGCCGGTCCATGTATTTTACCCGTCCAAAGAAGAACTGGATCAGTTAGATTACAGAAGCAAAAAGGAACTGACCGGTGTAGTCCGTATCGTGGAGATCCCGGGGGGAGATATCTGCGCCTGCTGCGGTACCCATGTGGAGACTACAGGAGAAGTGGGTATCATCAAGATGCGCACCATGATCAATTATAAAGGCGGCGTGCGCATTTCCATGCTCTGCGGCCGTCGGGCGCTGGTGGATTACAGGGAACGCTTAAAAGATGAGATCCGCATTTCCAACCTGCTTTCTGCAAAGCTGGCGTTGGTTCCGGATGCAGTAGAAAAGCTGAAAAATGAAAGCCAGGAAAAGGATCTGGCAAATGGACGTCTCTGGCAGCAGCTTTTAGAGAAAAAGGCAGAAAGCTATCCAGAGAGTGGAGAAGTATTAGCTGTATTTGAAGAAGGATTATCCCCGGTACAGCTGCGTCAGCTGGCTACCATGCTGTATGAACAGGGAAAAGGAAAGATCGTAGGCGTTTTCTCTGGAAAAGAAGAAGACCAGGTATATCAGTATGCCTTAGGCAGCAGCCAGGCAGATATGCGTAAATTAAGCAAAGCTATGAACGGCGCATTAAACGGCAGAGGCGGCGGAAGCAGCCTTATGGCTCAGGGAACTTTTAAAGCTGGTGAAAATGAGATCCGGGAAGTACTGATCCGGGAAGCTGGAAATCTGGAATAAAAAAAGCTGCGGGAACCGAAATGAACGGGATCCCGCAGCTTTTTTGTGCCCAGACACAACCTTTTGCTATTTACTCGCCCTGATACATGTATTTGATCAGACGCTCAATATCTTCTTTATCATGTGCAACCAGATCCAGTTCTTTAATATAGCCATTGGAAAAAATAGTAGCCATAGAAAGGTACTGGGCCAGTTTGGATTTTAAATTGATGCGGTCGCCTTCCGGGGAAACCAGTTCTACGGTGCCCTTGCACTGGTCGATC
>CAVDQU010000259.1:0-2287 GCA_963611035.1 Agathobaculum sp. | reverse complement strand
CATCTCAGGTTTATAAAGTGGAGCAGATAAAAAAGCCATTGGAAAACTATCGTGACATAGATACTTTTAAGATATATGTATCGGATCTGGGACTTTTATGTGCGAAAAAAGATCTGGCTGCAACTGATATTCTTTATATGGTTGAAGAACTGGATGATTTTAAAGGCGGTATGACAGAAAATTATGTAAATGTGCAGCTCACTATTAATGGATATAGTACGTATTACTGGGAGTCTGAACGAGGAGCGGAGGTAGATTTTGTTATTCAACGAGAAGGAAAACTGATTCCTATTGAAGTTAAATCAGCAGATAATACACGAGCTAAAAGCTTAAAAATATATATGGATATGTACAAGCCAGAGTATGCAATTAAACTTTCTGCAAAGAATTTTGGTTTTGAGGATAATAAAAAAATTGTGCCGTTGTATGCGGCGTTTTGTATTTAAATAGATAGGAAATAATAGCGCAGATTTAGAGCAAGTCTATTTCTGCGCTATTTTCTCATAGGCTTTTAATTTTTTCTTAGGACGATGTATAAAAAGAGAAGCCAACATTACATCAGCTTCTCTCTTATTGGTGTACTAATCCTCTGTACTAATAATGTACTAATAATGTACTAATTACGCAAAATTTCGTACATTTTACTCAGACGTACCGCATTCACAAATCCTTATTTTAAGCCATTTTTTAGAACTTGCCAGCCTTTGCAGCTTCCTCGATGGAAACAGCAACAGCAACAGTAGCGCCTACCATAGGGTTGTTACCCATACCGATCAGACCCATCATTTCTACGTGAGCAGGTACGGAAGAGGAACCAGCGAACTGTGCGTCAGAGTGCATACGTCCCATGGTATCGGTCATACCGTAGGAAGCAGGACCTGCTGCCATGTTGTCTGGGTGAAGAGTACGTCCTGTACCGCCGCCGGAAGCTACGGAGAAGTACTTCTTGCCTTTTTCGATGCATTCCTTCTTGTAGGTACCAGCTACTGGATGCTGGAATCTGGTTGGGTTGGTGGAGTTACCGGTAATGGAAACGTCAACGCCTTCCTTCCACATGATAGCAACGCCTTCTGTTACGTCGTTAGCGCCGTAGCAGTTAACTTTTGCTCTTAAGCCGTCAGAGTAGGACTTTCTCCAAAGTTCTTTTACTTCGCCGGTGTAGTAGTTCATCTCAGTCTCAACATATGTAAATCCGTTGATACGGGAGATGATCTGTGCAGCGTCTTTTCCTAAACCGTTTAAGATAACGCGCAGAGGTTTCTGACGAACTTTGTTAGCCTTCTCAGCGATACCGATCGCGCCTTCAGCAGCTGCGAAAGACTCATGTCCTGCTAAGAAGCAGAAGCAGTCAGTATCTTCTTCCAGAAGCATCTTGCCCAGATTACCATGTCCTAAACCAACCTTACGCTGATCAGCAACAGAACCTGGGATACAGAATGCCTGAAGACCTTCGCCGATTGCTGCAGCAGCGTCAGCAGCTCTCTTGCAGCCCTTCTTGATAGCGATAGCAGCGCCTACAGTGTAAGCCCAGCAAGCGTTCTCGAAGCAGATAGGCTGGATCTTCTTAACCTGAGCATAAACGTCCAGGCCTGCATCTTTTGTGATCTTCTCAGCTTCTTCGATAGAAGCAATGCCATAGCTGTTTAATACAGAATTGATCTTATCAATTCTTCTCTCATATGATTCAAATAATGCCATCTTCTTAATCCTCCTAATTGGTCCTCATCATTCTTTACGTGGGTCAACGATCTTAACAGCGTCAGCAACACGGCCGTACTGTCCTTTTGCCTTTTCCCATGCAGTAGTAGGATCATCACCCTTCTTGATGAAGTCGGTCATCTTGCCAAGGTTTACGAACTGGTATCCGATGATCTGATCATCAGCGTCTAATGCGATACCGGTTACATAGCCTTCTGCCATTTCCAGATAACGTGGACCTTTCTTAAGAGTTCCGTACATAGTACCAACCTGAGAACGCAGTCCCTTTCCAAGATCTTCCAGACCAGCACCTACAGGAAGTCCGTCTTCAGAGAATGCACTCTGGGTTCTTCCGTAAACGATCTGTAAGAACAGCTCTCTCATAGCGGTATTGATCGCATCACATACAAGGTCAGTGTTTAATGCTTCCAGAACAGTCAGACCTGGAAGAATCTCAGCTGCCATAGCTGCAGAGTGGGTCATACCTGAACATCCGATGGTCTCTACCAGAGCCTCCTGGATGATACCTTCTTTTACGTTCAGGGTCAGCTTACAGGCACCCTGCTGTGGAGCACACCAGCCTACACCG
>CAVDQU010000258.1:0-2317 GCA_963611035.1 Agathobaculum sp. | reverse complement strand
GCTTCTTGTTTTCATGAATATGGAAACAAGAAGATGTCATGGCTGAACTGTAACGATTTCCCGACTTTACAGGAAATGGAATTGACGGATGCCCTGCATAATGCATTTGGCTTCTGCACATCAAAGCAGATCGTGCCTATAGCAAAAATGAGAAATATTTGTTCTCAAACGAAAAAATAGATGATGTAACGCGTATTCGTAAAATCAGGAAAAGTCTCGCAAGCCGCTTAGAATGCGGGCTGCGGGATTTTTAACATTAAAAAGCTGTCAAAAATGGGATTTTTTCCCTGTGTACAGCTATTTTTCAATATTTTTGTAACGCTTTCCTATTTAATGAAAATGTGGTATCCTTATAAGAGCAGGCTGCAGGGGCAGTTCTGCTTATTTTCTACATGACAGGAGTGAATTTACATGGCTTTTGACGGTATTACCATCGCAAACTTAAGATGGGAGTTTGCCCACACCATAGAAGGCGGAAAGATCGCCAAGATCGCCCAGCCTGAAAAGGATGAGCTGCTTATTACCATAAAGAATAACAGAGAAAACTACCGCCTGCAGATTTCTGCCAGCGCAAGTCTTCCTCTTATTTATCTTACTGCAAACAACAAGACCAGCCCTTTAACTGCGCCTAATTTCTGTATGCTTTTAAGAAAGCATATCGGCAGTGCCAGGATCGTTTCTGTAAAGCAGCCAGGTCTGGAACGTATTTTAGAATTTGAATTAGAACATTTAGATGAGTTAGGGGATCTTTGCAAAAAGCGTCTGATCGTAGAGATCATGGGAAAACACAGCAATATCATCTTCTGTAAGGAAGACGGGACCATTATCGACAGCATCAAACATGTATCTGCCAGTATGAGTTCTGTACGTGAGGTGCTTCCAGGCCGGGAATATTTTATCCCGCAGACCATTACAAAAGAAAATCCACTGGAAGTGACGGAAGAAACTTTTAAAAGCTGTATCTCCTCTTCTCCTACTTCTGTACAGAAAGCTTTATACGGTCATCTTACCGGCATCAGCCCTATTGTGGCAGAAGAACTGTGCCATCTGGCCTCCATTGATTCTGACCGGTCTGCCACGGACCTGACAGAGCCGGAACTGATCCACCTGTATCATACCTTCCAGTTAATGATGGAAGATGTAAAAGAAGGCCGGTTCTGCCCTGCTGTTGTCTATGACGGGGATACTCCAATCGAATACGCCAGCGTGCCTCTTACCTGCTATGACAGCAAAGGTAACCGCAGGGAATCTTACGATTCCATCAGCACCCTTCTGGAAAATTATTATGCTTCCAGGGATACCATTACAAGGATCCGTCAGAAATCCTCTGATCTGCGCCGCATTGTACAGACTGCCCTAGAGCGGAGCTGCAAGAAATATGACCTGCAGTTAAAGCAGTTAAAGGATACAGAAAAGCGAGAAAAATACAGGATCTACGGAGAGCTGTTAAACACTTACGGCTATGAGTTAAAGGGCGGAGAAAAGTCTTTTAAGTGCATCAATTATTATGATAATGAAGAGATCACCATTCCATTAGATCCCCAGCTGACCGCCCGGGAAAATGCCCAAAAACATTTTGATAAGTATAATAAGTTAAAGCGTACTTATGAAGCCTTAAGCCAGCTGACAAAAGAAACCAAGGCAGAGGTAGATCATCTGGAATCTGTAAGTTCTGCCCTAGATATTGCCTTAGAGGAAAACGATCTGGTGCAGATCAAGGAAGAGCTGATGGAATTTGGTTATGTAAAGAAACGCCGTGCCAATGAAAAACGGCCTAAGATCACCAGCAGACCTTTCCATTATATATCTTCTGACGGTTATGATATTTTTGTAGGAAAGAACAACTACCAGAATGAAGAACTTACCTTTAAAGTGGCAAGCGGCAATGACTGGTGGTTCCACGCCAAAGGCATCCCCGGTTCCCATGTGATCGTAAAAAGCAATGGACAGACCGATCTGCCGGACCGGGTGTTTGAGGAGGCTGGTGCTTTAGCAGCTCATTATTCCAAAGGCCGGGAAAACGATAAGGTTGAGATCGATTATATCCAGAAAAAGAATATTAAGAAAGTGGCGGGAGCTGCCCCGGGATTTGTAATTTATCATACCAACTACTCTCTGGTGGCTTCCCCTAAATGTGATCTGAAAGAAGTAAAATAACTACCACACTTCCCGCCTCCAGACGGGAACATAAATCAAAACTCCAATAACGCCAAAAACGCCCTTCGGGGCGTTTTTATTATATCTGCAGAATATAAAACAGCCGGTCCATCAGGCATACGCCCAATGACCGGCTGATTTACTTTACTTCAATTGAACC
>CAVDQU010000257.1:0-2351 GCA_963611035.1 Agathobaculum sp. | reverse complement strand
TACCAGAGATGCGTTTGTAGCTCAGTGGATAGAGCAGTGGCCTCCGGAGCCGCGTGCGGAGGTTCGATTCCTCTCAGACGCATTCTTTTTTTGCCCATTTTTCCTCTTTCTCTTGACAAATCTTCCCCCATCCCTTATTCTAGTTACATATCTTACAGTTATCTTTGTCATTTCTTATAATCTGTAATGTTCGTATTAGGTCATGGTCGATCCATTTTACAAATCACTTTTTGTTTTTCTATACTATGGACCTGCATAGGCAGTTTTCATAAATATTATATTTTAGGAGGTATATCTTTTGGTATACAATGAATTTCTCGAAACAGTAAAGAAACAGATGAAGCAGGCACTGGGCGATGAGTATTCTCTTACTTTGCGGAAAATCCAGAAAAATAACGGTCTTTTGCTGGACGGTCTGTGCATTACAAAAGACAACGGTCCTGTATCGCCTTCTATTTACCTGAATTCCTTTTATGAGCAGTATTTAAAAGGTGTTCCCTTAGAAGCGATCATTCAAAAGCTCTTAACTGCCTATCACAAAAGCAGTTATCCGCCTGTCTTAAGCCAGCTGGTCCTTTCTGATTATGCTTCTCTTTCTTCCCGCATTGCTTTCCGCCTGATCAACGCTCATTCCAACCAGTCTCTTTTAAAAAACATGCCCCATATTCCCTGGATGGATCTTGCCATCGTTTTTTACCTGTACATCCAGGAAAATGAAGACGGCATCATGACTGCTGCTGTCTCGGATCATCACCTAAAGACCTGGGGTATTACTGTGGATGACCTTTATAAACAGTCTCTTCTTAACACTCCAAAGCTTTTTCCGCCTTCTATCTCCAGCATGTCCTGTATTCTGGAATCTCTTGACCCGGAGCATCTTCATTATGATCCTACACTACCAGACACACCTTTTTATGTTCTGACCAACAAAAACGGCATCAATGGTGCCGCCTGTATCCTTTATAAAAATGTAATAAAAAATTTTGCTGAAGGGATGGACCGTAACATTCTGATCCTTCCCTCCAGCATTCATGAAGTTTTGCTTTTACCTGATGATGAACAGTTATCTTACAATGATCTGGCCCATCTGGTCACATTTATCAATCAGACCGAAGTTCCTGTCGAAGACCGCCTTTCCAATCAGGTCTACCGTTATTCCCGTTCTGAAGATCAATTTTCTGTGGTTTCCTTCAGTCCTTCTGCTGTGTGTTAGTTTTACTGTACCCAGGCTCCGGAACCATCTACATATCTTCCGTCAGGTGTCCATGTATTTGCATACATCACGCCATTTCCGCCCATATAATACCATCTGCCGCCTACAGACTGCCAGCCGGTGGTCATCTCACCATTTCCATTGAGATAATACCACTGTCCGCCGATCTGCTTCCATCCCGTCTGCATAACACCATTGGAATCCAGATAATACCATTTATTGCCTACTGACTGCCAGCCAGTCTGCATCTCACCACTTCCGTTGAGATAATACCACTGTCCGCCTACATACTGCCAGCCACTGGTCATAACGCCATCACCATTTAAGTAGTACCACTGTCTGTCTATTCTTGCCCAGCCAGTCTGACGATAACCGGATGCATTGAAGTAATACCATGCACCGTTGATCTGTTTCCAGCCATTGGATGGATATCCGCCGGTTGAATAAGAATACCACCAGCCGTTATTATCCTGGATCCATCTGCCGGTTCCGTTATAAGTTCCTGCTTCGTCTTCATCTACATAGTAGGAAGAAGAATCTTCAGACCACTCACCTGCTTTGTTATTATAGCTTGCAATGGCTCTTACACGGAATGTGTAGTCGCCTTCTTTATTAAAGTAACCGGAGAAGTTAAAAGAAGTTGCTGTGGTATTTACAGTAGTCACTGTTTTTTCATCTCTTAACAGCTTTACATCATAGCTTTTAGCGCCGTCAATGGAATCCCATTCTGCAATACCGTCATTCCACTCCAGATTGGAGGTTCCCTCTAATTTGCCGCCTACACGCTTTAACTGGGCTGTTACTTCCATATAATCACCGCTGTCATAGATCTTTGCTTTCTGGAACTCTGCGTTGCAGCCGGAAAGTTTAAAATGACTCTTGCTGGTATAAGAGAACCGGTACCCGTCTTTTGCGTAAAGCTCTACCTTTACTTCCGGCACATCTCCTACCGTCCAGGTATCCTGGTCATCTGCATTGGTATACTCAGCAGACTCTACATAATAGCTGGATGTATCTCCGCTTACATGGATGGAACCAATGGAATCTCCGCTGGCAGGTGCCTTATCATAGGAAAAGGTCAATTTTACAGTGTCGATCTTTGTATCCGCTGCAAACACAGGCATTACGGACATAAACG
>CAVDQU010000256.1:0-2478 GCA_963611035.1 Agathobaculum sp. | reverse complement strand
TTCTGACATTAGGAACCGCCATCCTTGTTGTTTCAAAAACTTGAAAATTATTACGCTACAGTTCAACCATTTCGGTCAAAATCAGTTAACTAAATGACATTGAACAGCAAACCACTTCTATAAAAAATTGCAGAGAGAAAAAACAGCACATTCACCATTTTCATTCCTCTTTCAGAAAAGAGCAAATTTTTGATTTTCTTCATACTCCACCTCCACAACTTACTACTTTTATAATCTGTTATTCTCAGTATAAAACACATTATCTTCCTGTGTCAACCATAGCTCAATCATCACAATACCAACTCAGCCACCCCCACTCTTCCATCTACACAACCTCCCCAGGTTGCAAAACCCAAACATATCTATAACATATATAACAATAAAATGCGCAAAGAAAAAGCCCGGAAACCCGCATTTCTGCGCGGTTTCCGGACTTATAACAGTTCTTACCAATCCATATCAAATATTAAATTGTAAAAACATTTTCATGCAAAATTTGCATTACTGAGCCATCTGCTTAGCAACTTCCTCTGCAAAGTTCTCGTTCTTCTTCTCCAGACCTTCACCAGTCTCGAAACGAACGAACTTCTTGATAGCGATCTTTGCGTTGTTAGCCTTAGCTACGGAAGCAACATACTGAGCTACACTCTGCTTGCCATCTTCAGCCTTAACGTAAACCTGATCCATCAGACAGAATTCCTTTAATTCCTTGTTGATACGTCCCTGGATCATGCCCTGGATAACTTTCTCTGGCTTGGAAGCTTCCTTAGGATCGTTCTGAATCTGAGCCATCAGGATTGCTTTCTCATGCTCGATGAATTCTGGGCTAACTTCGTCACGGTTTGTAAAGGTTGGCTTTAATGCAGCTGCCTGCATTGCTACGTTTCTAGCCATTTCCTTAACAGCGTCATTGATAACGTCAGTTTCAACGTCAACTAAAACGCCGATCTTTCCGCCTGCATGGATGTAGGAAGCAACAAAACCATTCTCTTCTGTTACTTTCTCAAAACGGCGGATGTTCATGTTCTCACCGATGATAGAAATCTGGGAAGACAGAGCCTCTTTTACAGTCAGAGTAGTGTCTTTTGCCCACTTCTCAGCCATAAAGCTGTCCATATCAGCTGCGGAAGAAGCCAGAGCCTGAGCAGCTACATCTGCTACGTATGCCTGGAACTTAGCGTTCTTAGCAACGAAGTCTGTCTCAGCATTTACTTCTACTACTACAGCAGTCTTCTCATCAGCGGACATTGCAGTATCAACGATACCTTCAGCTGCAATACGTCCAGCCTTCTTAGCTGCACCTGCAAGTCCTTTTTCTCTTAAGAACTCTACAGCCTTTTCCATATCGCCGTCAGTAGCTGCAAGAGCCTTCTTGCAGTCCATCATTCCGGCACCGGTTGTTTCTCTTAACTCTTTTACCATTGCTGCGGTTACTGCCATTTTGTCATCCTCCAAATATTAATTTAAAGTTTTTTGATTACGCTTCTGTGCTCTCTGCTGCGAAATCAGCTGGAACTTCGATCTCCATTGCGCCTTCTAAAACTTCACCCTGCTTTGCTTCGATAACAGCGTCAGCCATCTTGGAAACGATCAGCTTAACGGCTCTGATAGCGTCATCGTTGCCTGGGATCACATAATCAAGTTCTTCTGGATCACAGTTAGTATCTACGATACCGATCAGCGGAATACCCAGAGTATGAGCTTCCTGTACACAGATATGCTCCTTCTTAGGATCTACTACGAAGATAGCATCTGGGAGCTTCTTCATATCCTTGATACCGCCCAGGTTCTTCTCTAACTTATCCCATTCTTTCTTTAATTCGATAACTTCCTTCTTAGGAAGAACATCGAAAGTACCGTCCTGAGACATAGCCTCGATCTCTTTCAGTCTTGCAATACGGCTCTGGATGGTCTTGAAGTTGGTCAGCATACCACCTAACCATCTCTCGTTTACATAGTACATACCGCAACGCTCTGCTTCAGTCTTGATAGCTTCCTGAGCCTGCTTCTTGGTACCTACGAACAGAATGTTTCCGCCATCAGCTGCGATGTCAGATACAGCCTTGTAAGCCTCATCTACTTTGCCTACAGACTTCTGTAAGTCGATGATATAGATGCCATTTCTCTCTGTGTAGATGTATGGAGCCATCTTAGGGTTCCATCTTCTTGTCTGGTGACCGAAGTGTACACCAGCTTCCAGTAACTGTTTCATTGAAATAACGCTCATGTTCTTTACCTCCGTTTGGTTTTTAACCGGTTTATTGAGCTTAAACCGGTTGCATCCGCCTGCTTCTTATGCTTCCCGGAAGACCTGCTTTGCAGGCACCTTTCCGTGGAATCCACAGACGTGTTTTTTATCAACCGTGTAACTATAACATAAAAAAAGACAGTCTGCAAGTATTTTTTTACAGACTGCCATGTTCTTTACAATATTTCTGCAATATCTGCATTTTAACTGGATAACCGGTTATTTCAAAT
>CAVDQU010000255.1:0-2496 GCA_963611035.1 Agathobaculum sp. | reverse complement strand
CACCAAGGGAGTTTACAAACAGACCCACCAGGAAAATAACATAGCGTTTCATCAACTCTGCTTTTGTACGTTTCATAATTTTCTTATCCTTTCTGTTTTAACGTTTTACGTTTTTTAATCTTTTATTATGGTAACATCATTAAACAAACATGTCAATATTTACATGTTTTAAAATACATGTTTTTTCTATAGCACAAAAAGGATTTGTATGCTATACTGCTGGTAGCAGAAATGATAGAAAAGATACATTTAAACTTTCATATACGAAAGGATACAAAACATGGGAACTTTAAAATATGCCATTTTGGGATTATTAAATAGAAAAAATATGACTGGCTATGACTTGTCAAAAGAATTTGAGACCACACTTTTTGAGTTCTGGAACGCTAAACACAGCCAGATCTACCCGGAGTTAAAAAGTCTCTCTGAAGACGGCCTGGTCCAATATGAAGTAGAGATCACAGGAAATGTTCTGGAAAAAAAGGTCTATTCCATTACGGAAAAGGGACGGGAAGATTTTTATAAATGGGAAGAAAGCTTAAATCCTATTAAGCCGGTTCCAAAAGATGAATTCCGCTTACAGCTCTTCTTTTCAGGCGCTTTATCCCAGGAAAAAAGAATGGCTCTCCTTACAGACCAGCTAAAGCAGCATGAAGAAAAATTGGAGCATTTAAAGGGAAATATGGGGAAATTTTCCACTCTGCCGCCGGAAAATGAAAATGACTTTGCCGATTATCTGGTTCTTTATGGAGCTGTTTTAAGGGAAGAAACCAACTGTAAATGGTTAAAAGACTGTATCAAGCTTTGTAAAAAGGGAGTGTAGTAAAAACTACACTCCCAGATCTTTATAATCCGCCGGCAGAAAACGGTGATAGGTAATATGAAAGCCTTCATCTTTAAAACAGTAGTAATACTTGTCATCTCCTTCTGTAAAATGGATGACCGTATCAAACTCTCCGCCTTTTGTCTGCTCCACAACACATGGATATGGCTGCTCTTCAAACAGTTTTTTCACCTGTTCCATATCCGTTTCATGGGACGCGATCAGGCTTACCAGCTGGTGGATAAATTCATTTTCTTTTTTATGTTCATGGACATAAACGCTTGTTTCTTCTGGAAGGAGCAGGCAGAAGCGCTCTTTTTTGTGGGTGATCTTCACTTCTCCCAGACGTTCTCTGGCAAAATCCGTAAATCCTGTAATAGCCTGCTGCATTTTTTCTGCATCGTAGGCAGTACCAAACAGATTGTTCAGCATGCCTACCGGATAATACAGCCGAATCACTTCTTTGCGAAAGCCCAGTTTTGCCTGTTCTTCCATAACAGAATCTTTAATATGCTCTTCTAATGCTTTATAATCCATTGTTTCAGCCTCATTTTGTATAATGAATCTTTCTTACCTGTCCAAATGGAACAACGCCGTCTACAGCAACTGTAGCATCGATCACTGCGTCCTCATTATCAAGGTCGATCAGTTTATAGCGGTCATTTCCCATTCCTACTTCCTTCATATAAGAAAGCTGTCTCATACTGTGTCTGCTTTCCATACGCTCAACCAGATCTTTATGGTCATTTTCCTTCATTGCATAGATCATATCTACGCAGGCCTGATCTGCTGCAAGGATATCTGCAGAAGCTACGATACCAACATCAGGAGTTACAACCGGAAGTGCCGCAACACCTTCACAGTCGCAGGAAAGGGACATGTTGCGCATTACATTGATATATGCAATATGCTCGCCAAAATGATCTACAACAGACTTGGTGGACTCTGTGATACGCTCCATCAGCTCTTCTTCTGCAATGCTCCACATATTGTCAGAACCTTCTGCTGTATGGATCATAGCTTTACCAATACGTCCGTCTGCGCAGCCGATACCAATGTTTTTGTTGGATCCGCCGAAACCGCCCATTGTATGGCCCTTAAAGTGAGTCAGAACCAGAAGGGACTCATAATTTAACAGATTCTTGCCTACAGACATTTCAGTAAACCATTTTCCGTTCTTTACAGGAAGCATGGCAGTTCCTTCTTCATCCATAATATCTACAGGGCAGAAAGTCCAGCCATTTACCTTTAAGGTCTCTCTATGCTGCTCTGTGGTATAGCGGTCGCCTTCATAATAGGTATTGGTCTCAACGATCACTGCGTCATCCATCTTATCTGCCATGAGTTCCTTTACCCATGGACGAGGAATGATGTTCGGGCCATTCTTTTCACCTGTATGCAGTTTTACACCGGTTTTTCCGGTAATATGGGACTGGATACGATCATAGATCTTCTTTAAGCCAGCCACAGACAGATTTCTGGTAAAATATACCACAGACTCTTCTCCTGTTCTCTGATCATAAGGAATATACTGGTTTCCGTTGGTTCCTGGTACTGGTTTTACATTGCTCATAATATGTTTCCTTCCTATTCATAATGTGTTTTCTAATATACATTTTTACACATACAAAACCTGTATTTATCTTAAGTATACAGCATGAAGTTGACTTCAA
>CAVDQU010000254.1:0-2504 GCA_963611035.1 Agathobaculum sp. | reverse complement strand
GTCTCACTGACCCAGCCAGCGGTGAGCCACCACATCAATCAGCTGGAGGAAGAACTGGGAGTTACCTTATTTGTGCGTGGAAAAGGCAGTTTAATGCTGACTCCTGAGGGCGAGATCGTCTTAAAATACGCCAGAAGGATCAAAGCCTTATATGGGAAAATGGAAACGGAGATTGATAATTCCAGAAAGCAGCTGACCAAGGTACGTATCGGCATCACACACACCTCAGAAAACAACCTGATCACAGAAGTCCTGGCCCGGTGCAGCAATGCTGACAATAATTTTTCCATAACAATTATTACAGATACCATAAATAATCTTTATGATATGTTAGATAATTATGAGATTGATCTGGCTATTGTGGACGGAACTCCTACGGGACATTCCCTTTGTTCCCTGATGCTGGCTACAGATTATCTGGTTTGCGTTATGTCGATCCGTCACTCTTTAGCCAAGCGTGCCATGGTCACTTTATCAGAATTAAAGCAGGAACGGATGATCCTGCGGTTGCCTACTTCCGATACACGTATGCTTTTTGAGTCCACATTAAAGAGCATTGGGGACTCCATTGACAATTTTAATATCACTCTGGAAGTTGACAATATTGCCACTATTAAGGATCTGGTACGAAAAGGGCTGGGTGTTTCCATTCTGCCCCAAAGTGCCTGCGCAAGGGAACAGAAAAAGGGAAAAATGGCAGTTCTGCCCATTGAAAACCTGAGCATGATGCGTGAGACTAAGATCGTGTACAAGAAGGATTTTACTCATATGGATATCCTGCAGGAGATCACACTGGTGTACCATGAAACAGCAAGGAGTTATCAGTAAGTATCCTGCGATCATTTAGATGTTATAGTCCAGCCATAATAATAGACACTTTCCGCTGTTTTATAGTTTTACAAATCAGCGAAAACAGTGTACAATAGATAGACTGGTCCTTTAACGCGTTCAAGTGCACATAAGTATTCTTACAATGCTTTAAATAAAAGGGCCAAAAATGAAAATGACAGGAGAAAGAATTAGATTATGATCGTTCATATAATCGAAGCTGTGTACCGTTTTCTCTGGGGTGATCTGTTTACCTTGAGACTGGGCACATTTTCTATGGGTATCCCCCTTCTGGTACTGCTTCTGATTCCAACAGGCATTTATTTTACTTTCCGCACCAATTTTGTGTCTGTGCGCCTTTTCCCGGATATGGTGCGTTCTTTAGCAGAAAAGAAAGGAAATGACAGCAGTTTATCGCCACTGCAGACCTTGTTTGTATCTACTGCCACCCGTGTTGGCATGGGAAATCTGGTAGGCGTAGTAGCTGCTGTTTCTGCAGGCGGCGCAGGTGCTGTGTTCTGGATGTGGCTGACTGCCATTTTAGGCTCTGCTACTGCTTTTATTGAAGCTACTCTGGCACAGATCCACAAAGAAGAAGATCCTTTGTATGGCGGTTTTCACGGTGGACCTGCTTACTATATCCACTACTATGCAGAAAAGGTGCGGGGCAAAAAGCTGCATCATTCTGTGATCGCTGTGTTATTTGCCTTATCCGGCCTCTTATGCTGGTGCGGCATCAGCCAGGTGATCAGCAACTCCGTTGCCTCTGCCTTTGAAAATGCATTTTCCATACCACCTATTATCACCACTATGATCCTGGTGATCTTATCTGCTGTGATCGTGCTTCGCAAAAATGCGACAGTAAAGGCACTGGACATTATCGTTCCGGTAATGGCGGCTATGTATTTTATCATCACCATTTTTATCATCGTGACCCATATTGGACAGCTTCCAGGAGTATTTTCCAGGATTTTTAAGGAAGCTTTCGGTCTTCGTGCTGTAGCTGGCGGCGGCTTTGGCGCTGTTCTGATGAATGGCGTAAAACGTGGCCTTTTCTCCAATGAAGCTGGATCCGGTTCTGCTCCCTGCGCGGCCGCTGCTGCTGACGAAAAAGAACCTGTTAAAATGGGCCTGATCCAGGCTTTAGGCGTATTTATTGACACCATTGTGATCTGCAGCTGCACTGCTTTTATCTTGCTGCTGGTGCCGGAAGATCTGACCCGTGGCCTTATGGGAATGGAACTTTTACAGGCGGCTATGAACTATCACCTTGGAAGCTTCGGCGTGATCTTTGTGGCTGTGACCCTGGCACTGTTCAGTTTTTCCACCTTCCTGGGCATCCTCTTTTATGCCCGCTCCAATGTGGCCTATCTCTTTGGAAACCGGTGGCTGTGGCAGACCCTTTATAAGATTCTGGCCCTGGCCATGCTTTTCATCGGCGGCATCCAGACATATACCGTGGTATGGGACTTAGGGGATGTAGGAATCGGACTTATGACCATCTTCAATCTGGCCGTGCTCTTTCCTCTTTCTGGTGAAGCCTTGTCTGCACTGGCTGAGTATGAAAAAAAGAAGAACTAACAACAGCTTATTTGCTATGTGCATTACTTCCAGATACATGAATCGAGTAGGAGGCTAACCATTAGTTGATTAGCCGTCCTCTCACACCACTTATC
>CAVDQU010000253.1:0-2512 GCA_963611035.1 Agathobaculum sp. | reverse complement strand
GTGATCGCACTTTGCAGCGGTTGTGTAGTTGCATGGCTGTTATATGATCCGCGTAAACAGAATCTGAAGAAGATTTTTTCCGGTGCTATGCCACAGGCAATCATGCCTTTGATCACCGTTTGCTGTGCATCCGGTTTCGGCGGTGTTGTAGCAGCTGTTCCCGGTTTCCAGACTATTGTTGGTGGTTTGAATAACTTTGGAACCAGCCCGTTCATGATCGTATTAGTAGTTAACATTTGTTCCGGTATATGCGGTTCCGCTTCTTCTGGTGAAAACATCGCTCTTCAGAATTTTGCTGACCGTTTCATCGCAACAGGTATTCCCGGACCTCAGTTACATCGACTGGTTGCAATGTCTTCCATCGGTCTGGATACATTGCCGCACAGTGCAGGTATCATCACCATGCTGTCCACAACCAAGCTGACCCACAGACAGGCTTACATAAACAACTTCATCCTGTCTCTGGTACTGCCGATCATCATGGCTTGTTTCGCAGCAGTTTTGATCTCCGCAGGTTTCTACCTGTAAGCACAGGTTAAGAAATCCATAAAATGTAAAATGAAATCCCCATAACATGTCGTACATTCCGCATGCGGCATGTTCACAAAAAACTCCCGGCAAACGTAGGAAAAGCGTTTGCCGGGAGTTTTTATGTTCTCATAGATCAGATATGTTATTTGCCTTTAAATACTGGCTTTCTTTTTTCTAGAAATGCATTTACCGCTTCTGCATGGTCTGCTGAATGGGTCAGGCGGTCTGCATAATCAGCTTCCAGGCTCATACTCTGATGGAGATCCGGGTACATGATCCGGTTGATGCCGCCTTTGATCTCTGCATAGGAAAGAGTGGGTCCGTTGGCTAATGCATGGATCTGTTTTTTTACATTTTCTTCCAGTTCTTCTGCAGGAACGGCACGGGTGATGATGCCCATATTAGCTGCTTCTTTCCCTGTAAAACGTCTTCCTGTCATAAACAGGTCGGTGGCTCTTGCCGGTCCTACGCGTCTGGTCAAAAGAACGGAGCTTCCCATATCCGGTGCCAGACCGATGGAAGAGAAGGCAAAGGACATCTTCGTATTTTCCTCCGCAATGGCAAAATCACAGGCCATGGCAAGACTCATTCCGCCGCCGGCGCAGGCACCTTCGATCCAGGCAACTACCGGCTTTTCAATCTGGCGGATATAAAGGACCAGGTGGTTGAAATTTGCCATATTGGTCTTGGTCTGGGTAGGAGCAGGAATACCGGCTGCATAGCAGTCTACACGCTTCTTCATAGAAGTAATGTCGCCGCCTGCACAGAATTTTCCACCTTCGCCCCGGAGTACGATCACACGTATCTCTGGATCAAAACGGAACTGTTCCAGAACTTCAGAAAGCTCAGCTGCCATAGGCTGGCTTAAGGCATTTAACTTTTTCGGATCATTGAGAATGATATAACCTGCACCATCTTCCGTGTAAGTTTTAACATACTGGTACATAAAAACACCTCCTGTTATATTTTTCACCAGAGCAGGTCAAAAAGACCCGGCTGGCTCTGAAAGAAAACATTTCTATGTTTTTAAGTATAATGCAAAAGCCTGTGATTTGCATCGTACAAACTATGGATAATCCTACGAAAATATCAGGCAGTAAGGGGAAGGTTCTTCGTGCATTCCTACATAGATTAAGGCGGGTTAATCTGTTAAAGTATTATCATACGGTCAGTGTATTTTTAGTATGCTGAAAAATGAAAGATATGGGTGGACAGCCCGGGAAAAGCAAAAGACAAGAAAACATGTATAACAGGAGGTTACATTATGATCAAAACAAAATTTACAGAAATGTTTGGAATCGAGAAACCAATCGTCCAGGGCGGTATGCAGCATTTAGGGATCGCTGAATTTGCTTCCTTAGTCTGCAATGCAGGCGGTATGGGAACCATTAACATTACTTGTTATCCAGGCGTAGACAAATTCCACGAAGACGTGATCAAGATGAAAGAATTTACCAACAATAAGCCTTTCATCGTAAACATTTCCCTGGTTCCGGACCTGACAAAGGGCGAAGAAATTTTTAAATATATTGATGTATGTGCAAAAGAAGGCGTTGCAGCCATCGAGTTTGCAGGTGCTTCACCAGTAGAATTTATGCCAGCCTGCAAAGAAGCAGGAATTAAGATCATCCACAAGAGTCCAAATGCACATGTTGCAGCCAGCATGGCAAGAAAGGGCGCTGATGTGATCACCATTGCAGGTTATGAGGTAGCAGGACATCCAAGTATGGATGGAATCGGTACTTTCGTTATTGCCAACAAGGCAGCTAAGGTTTGTGCAGAGTACGGTGTTCCGGTACTGGCAGCAGGCGGCGTTGCAGATGGAAAAGGCCTGGCAGCAGCACTGGCATTAGGCGCTCAGGGCGTTGTTCTGGGAACGCGTTTTGTAGCAACAACTGAGTGCCCGATCTCTGATAACCACAAGGAATGGCTGTTAGAGCATACAGAAAAAGATACCGTCATTATCCAGAAATCCATTCAC
>CAVDQU010000252.1:0-2532 GCA_963611035.1 Agathobaculum sp. | reverse complement strand
CGGAACCTCCACACCGCTTACGCGAAACGGGGGTTCCGTTCATCCGAAATATGCACTATAATTACAGGAAAGCTCCACCTTCTGTATACAATATGTATTTGAAACCTTTTAACAGGCTTTTTCTTATCTCATTTTATTATCTCGCCATCTCACTCTGCGGTCCAGTCTGGTTGTGGGCCTTGATAATGGTCTCGATTTCTTCCAGGTTAGAGGACGGAAGATCACCAGGAATGGTGTTCTTTACAGCTGCTGTAGCATTTCCGAATGCAACAGCCTTCTGGCAGTCACCGCCGCTGCTTAACAGGCCATAGAGCGCACCGGAAATATAAGCGTCACCGCTGCCGATACGGTCTACTACTTCGATGTCATGATACGGCTCTTCCTCGTAGAATTTATCTCTTGCAGCATCGTAGATCACAGAGCCAAAGGTATGGCGTTTCGGGCTGTGTACGATACGCTGGGTGGACGCTACAATAGAGATGGGATATTCTTCTGTAAAGCTCTTCATCATTTCTTTTGCTGTACCCGTCTTTAAGAAAGTCAGTCTCGCAGTATCTTCAGAGCAAAAGAAAATATCTACATATGGAAGGATACGTTTAATACATTCTCTGGCCTCATCACCTGTCCACAGATTTCCACGGAAGTTTACATCAAAAGAAACAAGGGTTCCTGCTTCCTTAAAGCGCTTAATCATTTCAATTGTGGTTTCTCTGATCTTCTCGCTAAGGGCCAGTGTAATACCTGTTGTGTGGAAACATTTCGCTGCTGTATATACTTCCGTCGGAATTTCATCGATATCCAGAGTAAAGAAAGAACTGTTCATACGGTCATAGATAACCTTTGGTTTTCTTGGGTATGCGCCGTTCTCATAATAATAAATGCCTACACGGGCTGATGGAGAATGATCATACATAAAAAAGTCATCGCTGACGCCAAAGGAACGGATCTTACCTTTCATAAAACTGCCGATATCATGTGACGGAAGTTTGGAGATAACACCTGTATGCAGTCCTAAAAGAGCTGCACCTACTGCTACGTTCAGTTCTGCACCGCCTACCTGTTTTACAAAGGTATCGCCTCTGGAAAGACGGTCATTATCCGGCGGTGACAGTCTTAAAAGTACCTGTCCTAATGTAAGCAGGTCAAAAGTTCTTCCTTTTGTCTCACCCATTGTTCATATCCTCCTGATGTTTTTTAAAGAAAAGGCCTGCCTGGAAATACATTCCAGGAACGATATTTCCAAACAGGCCTTTCGGTTTTCACTTTTAACTCTTAAACAGAGTGATTATCTCTGTACACGACCTGAGCCGTCTCCGCCTGCTAAAGTTTCAACATCTGCACGGGTTACCAGGTTGAAATCACCAGGGATTGTGTGCTTTAATGCGGAAGCTGCAACTGCGAATTCCAGAGCTGCCTTCATATCCTTGCCATCAGCCAGACCACAGATCAGACCACCTGCGAAGGAATCGCCGCCGCCTACACGGTCAACGATCGGAGCAATGTGGTACTTTCTGGAGTGATAGAATTCACGGGTCTTTCCATCCATGATGCAAGCAGACCAGTCATTATTGGAAGCGCTGTGGCTTTCACGTAAGGAGCTGATGATGTACTTGAATCCGAACTTGTCAGCCATCTGGTTGAAGATATCAACGTATCCTGCTAATTCCAGTTCTCCGGAAGTAACATCGGTGTTGCCTGGCTTGAAGCCAAGAACCTTCTCTGCATCCTCTTCGTTGCCGATGCAAACGTCAACATACTGCATCAGGTTGGTCATAACCTTCTGTGCCTTCTCAGAAGACCACAGTTTCTTACGGAAGTTTAAGTCTACGGAAACAGTTACGCCGTGAGCCTTAGCTGCCTTTAAAGCTGCCTCAGTCAGTTCGATCGCTGCATCGCTGACAGCTGGAGTGATACCGGTGAAATGGAACCAGTCAGCATCAGCAAAGATCTCATCGAAGTTGAACTCATCTGCAGTTGCAGTAGAGATAGAGCTGTGTGCACGGTCATAAACTACGTTGGAAGCTCTCATTGCAGAACCAGTCTCTAAGTAGTAGATTCCCAGTCTCTCACCGCTTCTTGCGATGTACTTAGTTCCTACATTGTATTTTCTTAAAGCTGCTACTGCGCACTCACCGATTGGGTTAGCTGGTACTGCAGTAACGAACTGTACGTCATGACCATAGTTAGCTAAAGATACAGCTACGTTAGCTTCGCCGCCGCCGTAGTTTACATCAAACTCATCTGCCTGGATAAATTTCTCATTATTTGGGGTAGATAATCTTAACATGATCTCGCCCATGGTAACAATCTTTGCCATTTTAATATTCTCCTTAAGATATGTGAAAATTGATATTACAGTTCAGCACACGGCTGAACTGTAAGAAATTTATTAACAATTACGCTCTTGCTGCTGCTACAGCCTTAACGAATTCCTGAGCCTTTGCAGTTACAGCTGCGAAGTCACCAGTCTTAGCGCCCTTTGTAAGGCTGCTTCCGGTACCAACTGCGTATGCACCAGCATGGATCCACTTA
>CAVDQU010000251.1:0-2564 GCA_963611035.1 Agathobaculum sp. | reverse complement strand
CATCCAGCTTGTACAGGATCCACATAAGAAGGATCAGCGCAAAACTAAAAGTGTACCCAAAAAAAGAGCGGAACAACTGTCCTCCTACATAATCACTTTTAAAGTACTGATTTACAGGGAAGATCTTTCTGCCCTGATGCTTTTCAAATACTGCCAGATCTGTCATTACCTGGATCTTTTCCTCATTCAGCATAAAGCACTCCTTTATTTTCTTCCCGATGCTATCAATTTAGTATACCACATCTTTTTTTGTTTTGCGACACCTTAAATGAATTTTTAAAAAGTCGTTTGTATTACCGTTCATAATTGAATATTGTATGAAGCAATTATTAATTTTTTATGAATTTCACTGTCAAGGCTTGCATTATTTTTTAAATATGCTATTTTGTATTCTGCGAAAAAAATCAATGCGCAAGTTAAGAAATATTATCAGTAAATGGTATATATTTCAGGTATTATTAAAGAGGTATATTTATGAAAACGCTTCAGATGATCCATTATTTTAATTTTGTGATCGCAACTGTATTTGTTGTATTTTATTTTTACCAAATCGGATATCTGGTCCTTGGTCTTCTTATGAAGCACAGGAAAAATGACACCGGCGCCCATAAGCTCCACAGATATGCCGCTATCATTTCCGCAAGAAATGAGGCAAACGTCATCGGTGGGCTGATCGACAGCTTAAAAGCCCAGAACTACCCTTCTGAGCTTCTTGACATTTTCGTGATCGCAGACAACTGCACAGACAATACGGCCCAGGTAGCTGCCCAGGCTGGTGCAAAGGTCTACCGCCGCTACAATCAGCAGCAGGTAGGAAAAGGCTACGCCCTTGATTATCTGTTTAAACGCCTTTTTGCCTCTGGTAAAGATGTATATGACGGCTACTTTGTATTTGATGCAGATAATTATGTTGATCCTGACTTTGTAAAAGAAATGAACGCTACTTTTGACAGCGGACATTTCGCAGCTATTACAAGTTACCGCAACTCCAAGAACTTCGGTTCTAACTGGATCTCTGCAGGCTATGGCTTATGGTTCCTTCGTGAAGCACGTTTTTTAAACTTCCCAAGAATGCTCCTTGGAACCAACTGTGCTATCTCCGGAACCGGCTTTTTAGTTTCCGGCGAAGTGATCCGTGAAAATGGCGGCTGGCCTTTCCACCTGCTTACAGAAGATATTGAGTTTTCCGTCAACTGCGCTATTGAAGGCAAGGTGATCGGTTACTGCGATAAAGCGGTTATCTATGATGAACAGCCTGTAAAATTCGGCCAGTCCTGGACCCAGAGACTGCGCTGGTCCAAGGGCTTCTATCAGGTTGACTGGCACTACAGTTTAGGACTGATCAAAAGACTTTTCCAGGGCGGAAGAAGATCTTTCTCCTGTTATGATATTTTCATGACTGTAGCACCTGGCATGTTCTTTACTCTTGCTGCTATTCTGATCAACCTTGGAATGGCATTTTCCTATATGACAGAACCTGGCTACATAGCAAGGATGATCGCAGCTGAAAACATTTCCTTCCTTACAAGGACTGTTGTTATGTTCTATTTAAGCCTGCTGGCCTACGGCGCTATTACCATGATCAGTGAATGGAAGCAGATCGCCCTTTCTCTTCCAAAGAAGATCCTGTATACATTTACATTCCCGATTTTCATGTTCACCTATATTCCGATCTCTGCAGTTGCACTGGTTAAGAAAGTAGAATGGAAGCCGATCTGCCATGGAAACACTTCCGGAGAGTTGATCACTTCCAAAAGAAATTAGATAATAAATAATTATTACAAAAAAGCGATGTCCGGAAACATATTTTGCAATGTTCCAACATCGCTTTTATATTGCTGTTTTATAGATTGGAGACATTTACAGCATGACTGCAGCCATTCGCAAAAATACCATATAAACAGCGGTTCCTATTGCTATACTCACAAGGGTATTATGTTTCCACTTATAAGTAACAGCTACAATAGCTACTGCTGCCAGCTGGGGAATGCCAATATGGATCACATCACTTCCCACATTTTTCAGGCAATACACAATCAAAACTGCCATGATTGCTGATGGAAGTGTTTTTCCAAGACGATCCAGCCAGGGCGGCATTTTCTGATCTCCCCCAAAAGCCAGAAAAGGAAGTGCCCTTAAGAAAAAAGTACAAAGGGCAGAAACTGCGATCATCAGTAAAATTCTTTCTGTACTCATCCTTTCCTTCTCTCCTCTCTTTTCTGAACCATCACTAACAGACCGGATGTAAGCAATAATGCCGGAAGCATAAAACCAGATGGGCCAAACAGGATCAGGCAGATAATGCCTATCCCAAGCCCTGCAAGGGCCGGCGTATGTTTTTCAGCTTTTTCCCACTGATCGATAAATATGATCACAAACAATGCTGTCATACAAAAATCAATGCCTTCCATATCCCATGGAAGCAACTGTCCTAAAACACCTCCTGCTACCGCTCCAAACATCCAGTAACAGCGGCTAAAAAATGCCACCAGAAACATGGTATCTTCTTTTTCTTTCTGAGGTAACTCCAATGTACAGTTTACAGCATACGTTTCATCTGTCAT
>CAVDQU010000250.1:0-2597 GCA_963611035.1 Agathobaculum sp. | reverse complement strand
CTTCTGAGCCAGCGCCATAGCGATCATTACACGCTGACGCATACCGCCTGAAAGCTGATGTGGATATTCGCCGTATCTCTTTTCCGGAGAAGGAATACCTACTTTTGTAAGCATTTCAATACTTCTGTTCTTTGCCTCTGCATTTTCGCAGCTATGATGGACAATAAATGCCTCATCTAACTGTTTTCCAATGGTCTTTACCGGGTTTAAAGAGGTCATGGAATCCTGGAAGATCATCCCTATCCCTTTTCCTCGTACCTGAGCCATTTCTTTATCAGAATAAGCAGCAATGTTCCTTCCGTTTAGAAGAATCTCATCTGCCTCTATCTTTGTGGTTGTCTTTGGCAAAAGTCTCATGACCGACATAGAAGTTACACTCTTGCCGCAACCGGACTCTCCTACAATTCCCAGTGTTTCTCCCGGGTTCACATGAAAGCATACCTGTTCTACAGCAGGAACCCATTTCTTGCCAATTTTAAAGCTGGTTTTCAGATTTTTCACTTCTAGTAAAGGTTCCATGTTTATCCTCCATTCTGCTATTCCTGAAAGTCTTTTTAAACGCATTTCCCTTCTTCTGTGGTGCTGCAGGCCGAGGCAGCCCTTTTCTGCTTCGGTCTGCACCGCCACACAAGGTGGCGGGCCATGCTCATATCACAATAAACATTTGTTATTTTTCAATCGTCCAGTTCCACACATCCCTGTTTAACTGGGAATAATCCTGATTGTCTTTCACATTACCGATCCTGTTATTGTAAGCAAACAGGTTGTTCTGGAAATACAGGAAGCAGAATGGCACCTGCTCTGCCAGAAGCTCCTGATACTTATCGTAGCTGACTTTTCTATCTTCAAAGTTAAATGCATGTTCACCTTCTGCACCGGTATTATAAATAGTCCAGTCAGACAGATGAGAGAAGTTATTAATATGGTCTGGCTTAAAGTTAATAACACACTCAGACGGGTCTGGTGAACCACCGGAACCGATCAGACCAAGATCATAATTCCCTTCTCTTACTTTTGTCAGGTGAGTTGCAAAGTCAGCAGACTCGATCTTTGTCTTGATGCCAACTTCCTGCAGGTTCTGCTGGATGATAACAGCAGCCTGTTCTCTGATACTGTTTCCGGTAGGCACAGAGAATACCAGCTCATGGGAACCATCCCATCCGGCTTCTGCTAACAGTTCTTTTGCTTTTTCCGGATTGTATCCTACATTTACTACATCATCATAATACTTATGACTTGTTGAGAACGGACCAAATGCTGGTTCACCTTCACCCTTTAACAGACCAGATACGATAGCATCTCTGTTGATTGCCATATCGATTGCCTGTCTAACCTTTGCCGGCAAATAATCTTTTTCCGTGTTAATAGCCATATACTGGTATCCTACAGACTCCGTGGATACGCAGGTCAGGTTCTGCTGCTGCTGAGCCATATCCCAATCAGATAACTGAAGGGAAGCAACGTTTCCGGCTAAAATATCAATCTCTCCATTCATAAGACCAGACAGCAGACTTGGTGTCGCTACAACTTTTACTACAAAGCGATCCCATTGAGGAGTTTTTAAATAATAATCCTTGTTTGCACTAAATTCCATACGCTCGCCGCTAATCTGGCTTTCATAAATGCAAGGACCGGAACCAATCGGTTTCTCCCAGTAACTGTTATTCCTGATATCGGCATATGGTGTATCGCCTAACAGGTGCTTTGGAAGAATATAGATATCTCTGAACTTAATGAAGAAAAGGAAATCCATATTGGTCGGCTCTGCGCATGTCATTTCTACAGTATGTTCATCTACTGCCTTTACCTGAAGACTATCATCACCCTCTTTGAAGCCTGCGAATGGGCTTACATTGTTCTGTCTTACAACAGCAGCACTGGGAGAGTTATAAACCTGCATAGTGAATACTACATCATCAGCAGTTACAGGCTCGCCGTCCTGCCATTTTGCATTTTCGTTCAGATGTACAGTCAACACCTTATTATCTTCACTCATGCTCCACTTATCAGCCAGTCTTGGCTCATAAGTACCGTCCTGTTTCAAGTATACCAGCTTGTCGTAGATCAGATCCAAAACTGCATCTGAATAAGAGCTTGTGGTATCAAATGGTATAATGGAATCCCACGCAGAAACCATTGCCATGGTAATGGTGCCTGATTCTGCTGCGCTTTCTGTGGTTCCGCTTTCTGCTGCAGCTTCACTTGTTTCTGTTTCAGCAGCAGATGAAGCTGATGTGGTAGTTGACTGGGATGCAGAACTGCCGCATCCTGCCAGCACAGATGCCGCTAATAACACGGATACTGCCTTCTTTAAAAGGTTACTTTTTTTCATATTCTTCCTCCTTGCTTTGATATAACTATATAGCTTTAAATCTTCATCTTGGTATCTAAGGCATCACGGATGCCATCACCAATGAAGTTAATGCTCAATACTGTAAGGACAAGTACAACACCAGCCGGTACCCACATATAAAGTTTTGTGGATAGTACGCTGATAGACTGTGCATAATACAGGATATTTCCCCAGGAAGCTTCCGGCGGCTGTACACCAAGTCCTAAGAAGCTTAAGGAAGACTCTGTGATGATAGCCTGAGCAG
>CAVDQU010000249.1:0-2651 GCA_963611035.1 Agathobaculum sp. | reverse complement strand
TGGCTGAGCATACATTAAAGGAAGTAGATGTGATCTTATGGCTGGTTGAACCGACTACTTTTATCGGTGCCGGAGAGCGCCATATTGCAGAGCAGCTTTCCAAGGTAAACACACCGGTGATCCTGGTGATCAACAAGATCGATACGGTGAAAGTGCAGGAAGAGATCTTAACCTTTATTGCAGCTTACAAGGATGTATGCAATTTTGCAGAGATCGTGCCATTATCCGCTTTAAAGAAGAAAAACACAGATGTGCTTTTAGACCAGATCTTTAAGTATCTGCCTTATGGACCTCAGTTTTATGATGAAGATACAGTTACAGACCAACCAATGCGCCAGATCGCAGCAGAGCTGATCCGGGAAAAGGCACTGCGTCTGTTAGATGATGAGATCCCTCATGGAATTGCTGTTGTTATTGAACAGATGAAGGAACGTCCAAACGGCATCATTGACATTGAGGCAAGTATCGTGTGCGAGCGTGAGTCACACAAGGGCATTATCATCGGAAAAGGCGGTTCCATGTTAAAGAAGATCGGCACAGTAGCACGCCGTGAGATCGAAAATATGATGGAAACGAAAGTAAACTTACAGCTCTGGGTAAAGGTAAGAAAAGAGTGGAGAGACAGCGAGCTGTATATGAAGAATTATGGATACAACCAGAAGGACGTATAAAAACAGAGATCTGAAATTAAGAAAGGAGGGCGCAGTATGCGGGACGTTTTAAATGTAACTGGAATGGTCCTTTTAAGTGCGCCCTCTGGAGACTATGACAGGCGGCTGGTGCTTCTGACCCGGGAAAAAGGAAAGATAACCGCCTTTGCTCATGGTGTAAGAAGACCGGGAAGCAGCCTCATGGCGGCAAGCCGGCCTTTTTCTTTTGGGACTTTTCAGGTGTATGAAGGAAGGTCTGCCTACAATCTCCAGTCTGCCCAGATCTCCAATTATTTTGATGAACTGTCCGCAGATATGGAAGGGGCCTGTTATGGGGCCTATTTTTTAGAGGTAGCGTCCTGGCTTTCGGATGAAAATATGGACGGGACAGAGCTTTTAAATCTTCTATATGTATCTTTAAAAGCATTAAGCAAAGAGGCTCTTCAAAATCCACTGGTACGGCGTATTTTTGAACTTCGTGCCATGGTCATTAACGGTGTGTATACACAGGAGCCGGAAGGAAGAGTATCGGAGTCATGTGTCTATGCATGGCAGTATGTGATCGCAACACCTTTAGGTTCTCTGTATACATTTACACTAAAAGAAGATGTTTTAAGGGAATTTTCCAGGGAAGTGCAGCATGCCATGGATGAGTACATACATCATGAGTTTAAGTCATTAGAGATCCTGAAAGTGCTTGCAGGAGGAAAAACGGCCCGTCCGGTTAGCTGAAAATGCGCTAAAGGGCTTGAAATTATGCCATTCAAAGGATATAATATGCCATATGTCTGAAAGGAATAGGAAGAAAATGAAGAAAAAACTTCTTGCAGCGGCTGTTGTTTGTGCGGCAGTGCTTATGCTTGGAGGCTGCGAAGGCTTATCTGGAAAAACCACAAAAGGACCGGAAACGCAGGAAAGCTGTCTTTATATTACAAAGGACGGCAACTTGCAGTGGGTCAGCGTGGAAACTTATGAAGGCGGCAGCTATTCCAAAGACGAACTTTTGGACTTTGCATCTGAAAAAATAAAGGAATATAATGAAGCTAATGGAACAGAAAGCTCAAAAGAGCCGGTAACTCTGGTTTCAGGAAGCCTTGAAAATGGAAAAGCAGTTCTCATCACCTCCTATGATAATGGGGAAAGTCTTGTGGACTTTGCCAATGAAATAGGAGATGATACCATGCCGTTTACGGAAATCAAGACCGGCACACCGGAGGAGCTTTCCGACGATCTTAAAGGTGCAGGTGTGGACTATGAAGCTGCTTTAGCATCAGGATCTCTGGCTGTTGTTTTACAGGGAGAAGGAATGGTCCAGACAGAGGCTGATTTGTTGGATGCAGACGGAGGCTGTGATGTCCATGACGGACATTTTATAAAAACAGGTTCCGGGACAAGTGTAATCGTAACTAAGTAAAATGGCAGTTTGCAGATCAGTGGATCACAGAAACATTGGTAGGTGGAGTGCTTGTAAAGAGAGAATAGAGAGGATACTGATATGGAAAAGACAATGGAAAAAATCGTAGCTCTTGCAAAAAACAGAGGTTTCGTATATCCAGGTTCTGAGATCTATGGCGGTCTTGCTAATACCTGGGATTACGGCAATCTGGGCGTTGAGCTGAAGAACAACGTAAAGAAGGCATGGTGGCAGAAATTCGTACAGGAAAGCCCTTATAACGTAGGCGTTGACTGTGCCATCTTAATGAACTCCCAGACATGGGTAGCCAGCGGACATCTGGGCGGTTTCTCCGATCCTCTGATGGACTGTAAGCAGTGTAAAGAGCGTTTCCGCGCTGACAAGCTGATCGAAGATTACAATGATGAGCATGGTATTGAGATGGAAGGTTCTGTAGACGGCTGGTCCCAGGAACAGATGAAGCAGTACATCGAAGATAAGCACATCTGCTGTCCAAGCTGCGGTGCTCATGACTTTACAGATATCCGTCAGTTTAACCTGATGTTCAAGACATTCCAGGGCGTAACAGAGGATGCTAAGAATACTGT
>CAVDQU010000248.1:0-2702 GCA_963611035.1 Agathobaculum sp. | reverse complement strand
GTTATGGTCACACCGGTTCAAACGAAAAGCTCACACCGTTGAGCCGAAATCTGCAATTATAGGGGAAAGCTCCTGTTTTGTTGTGCAGATTTAAAAATAACTTAAAGAAGTACCTGTTTTGAGAGCAATGGAATTGAATGGAAACTGCATGAAAATCAAGGTTTTATGCGGTTTCTTTCAATCTCCATTCTTTTGAACTCTTTAGAAAAAGTAGGTATTCTTTGGGTCTATTGGTCACAATAAAGTCACAAAATATTCTTTATCTATTTTCTCAATTTCCATTTTCAGATCTTTTAGATCACGGTGACCGTAAACACGGTTAGTAATGTCATTTCCAAAGGAATGTCCAAGCATGCGCTTTCTGTCATTTTCATTTACATGATAGAGTTCACAAAATTTTGAGAATGTGTGCCGGCAGTCATGTGGCGTGTGTTTTTCTATGCCCAACTGTGCTAAGACCTGGTACATGTTTTGCCTGAAAGCGCATGTGCTTGTAGGTAAAAGAGTACCATATCTTTCATACCGATGTTTTACAAGAGGATAGACAGAAGAATGAATGGGAACAATTCTGTCTTTGCCAGCTTTGGTTTTTATACCACCTTCGTAGTAGCCATTCTCCAGATCAATGTGTAATTTTGGAACCTCATTAATACGCCAGCCAGAATAGCAGAGTATTAAGAGCAATTCTACAGTGTCATTATCTGAATGGCACCATAAAGTCAATAAATCCCTGGTAGTAAATGGAACGCCATGTTCATCATCGTCTTCTTTATTGATCGTCAGTTTTTGACTATAATTCTTATCAGAAATGTCGGTATCTACGGCAAAAGTACACATTTGGCGAAAAAGGTTTCGTATTAATTCGATGCTGCTGTACTTAAGAGGGCAGTTGTCTAAAACATTTTGAAAATCAACTGATTTTAAAGAGTTCCATGAGCGATCATGAAGAACGGAACAGTTTCTATAAGCTGCTCTCATAGAATCTCGACTGCTTTTTGAAAGTTTATTACCTTCGCGGAATTTTCTCGCATAGAAAAGCTGATAAACATCAGCAAAGGTCATAGGCTTTTCCGGCGGAGTTACGCCCTTGATCAGGCTGTAGTCTGCCATGAGCTTCTGGGACAGAGCATCCAGGTCATTTTCATCTGCAGATAATACTTCCAGGTCTTTTTCCATGCCAGGCGTATAGGTGCCGGCTTTGTAGGCGGTCAGTATGATGAAGCCCTTCATCCAGTCATCGACGTAACAGAGGGCTGCAGGGCGGTCACCGTCGATATTTGCAGGCGGATGGACTGCATATGGGTTCTTCCGGTTCTTTCCCAGGTAGCGGATGGAGCCGTAACCATTTGGAAGCCGGCTGTGCTTTTTTCTTCTTGACATATATCATTCTCCTTTGATTGCGACGTCGCAATTATAATTTCCCGGTTTTGAGGGAAAAATAGGTGCAAAAAAGACGCCCCTTGCGCAGACGTCCTGGAGATGATATAATTCAGGTGTTCAGACTGATTATATCTGGCCGGGAGACTGGCAAGAGAAGATCTATGTAAGGCCGTTCGGTGTTGGCGCAGGAGCGGTCTTTTACTATCTAATTCAGAAAATCTGCAATCGTAATGGTTAAGTCTTTGTAGATACCTACGGTAATTGGCTGCATGAATGTATAAATAGTAGGTGCAGCGTCTTCTTCATAGTGGTATACGGTAACTCTTTCTTTTACAGGGTCTACGATCCAGTATTCACGGACATCTGCCTGAGAGTAGATTGTATTTTTCAGGCTGTAATCCATTTTACGACTGGAAGGAGATACGATCTCTATGATCAGATCAGGAGCTCCGGAGCATCCCCGATCAGTGAACTTATTTGGGTCACAGATAACAGAAATATCTGGTTCTACCCAGTCTTTATCATCAGCGTCAAGGTTAACAGCAAATGGAGCAGGATATACCTGGCAATTTCCGTGATGATTAGTAATGTACTGATCAATAACAGATGTTAGTTTAGAAACAAGTCTCTGGTGGATCCTACTGGATGGTGCCATGTCGTAGAGTTTTCCGTCAATAAGCTCCGCTCTTGTACCTTCTGGCAGGTTCCAGTAGTCTTCGGATGCATACTGATCATTTTTTAAGAGTGGCATGTGAGCACTTCCTTTCTAAGCAAATTCCAGAATAAGATGAGCATTATCACGGATCAGACGTTTAAAATATTCCATTTCCTGATCAGAATATCCGTGAATGCTTTCCCGGGTATAATCCGGAAGATAGCAGGTGGCGTCATGAAAACCATCTTTTTCATCCGGGGTTTCGATGTGAACTTTTACACGGCCATCCGGACGTACTTCGGAATGAGTAATTTCTGTATCATCGTTCAATGTTAAATAGGGATACATCATTGTGAACACTTCCTTTCCTGCAATAGTTAGGCAGCATGATTATAATCAACAATAGCTACCTCAGTAAGTAAATCTTTTAACCGTGAAATAATAGTTTCAATTTTCTTCATGGTAACACCATTCAGATATTCTTCGCCACACTGGGTGCATTTCTTACAAGGCACATTTTTAATAATAATATAGCAGCCATTAAATGAAGTCATATAAGTGGTAGAAGTTTCTTCAAGGTTTCCTTTACAAGAAAAGCAAGTCATAGTTAATTCTCCTTTCTGACTTTAAAATCAGCATTCCATTTATTTACATCAGGGTAATAAGC
>CAVDQU010000247.1:0-2741 GCA_963611035.1 Agathobaculum sp. | reverse complement strand
GCACCCGAATTTCATCAACGTACGCACCGCGTACGCCTCAGAAATTTGGGCACAACTGACAAAAAATCTTCTCGCAAAATCAAGTACAAAAAGATACCAAGAGTACATATTTGAAGAATGTCTCACAGGTACTATTCTTTAGAAAATAAAAAAGCTTCCATCCCCGTAAAAGGACGAAAGCCTAGATTCGTTCAACCACCTGTTACTGCATACCATCATATGAGTTCCCTTAACGCAGGAAATGCGGCCCGGCCTACTTAAACCTTCAGCTGGCAGCTCCGGAGTGATCTTCTCCTTTCTCCTACTGATACCGGATTTCCACCTGCACCGGCTCTCTGTGATGTTTGGAAAAGGATACTGTCTCCTTCTTGGCTTTTCTTTTATAATTTTCATTATAACGATTCCATTATAATGACTGGGGTGGGAAATGTCAACGGCTAAACTTTATGGAAAACCGTAAAAATACGCTGTATTTATCCAAAAAACAACTTCATATCCTCTTCCACCGTCGTGATCCCGGCAATATGAAACTTCTCCACCAGTACTTTCAATACGACCGGTGACAGAAAGGCGGGCAGTGTCGGGCCCAGGTGGATGTTTTTGATTCCTAAGGATAACAGGGCCAGGAAGACGATCACGGCTTTCTGCTCATACCAGGCGATGTTATAAATAATAGGAAGGTCATTGATATCATCCAGACCAAATATCTCTTTAAGCTTCATGGCGATCACAGCCAGTGAATAGGAGTCGTTGCACTGGCCTGCGTCCAGGATCCTTGGGATGCCCTCAATGTCTCCCAGCTTTAATTTGTTGTACCGGTACTTGGCGCAGCCTGCTGTGAGGATCACGGTATCTTTTGGCAGCGCTTTGGCAAATTCGGTATAATATTCACGGCTCTTCATACGTCCGTCGCAGCCCGCCATGACCACAAATTTTCTTATCTTCCCGGATTTCACTGCTTCCACTACTTTATCTGCCAGTGCAATCACCTGGGCGTGGGCAAACCCACCTGGGATCGTGCCAAATTCCAGTTCTTTGGGCGGCGGGCATTTCTTTGCCTGCTCTATGAGTTGGGAAAAGTCCTTCTTTTCTCCTAAACCGCCTGGAATATAGGTACAGCCTGGATATCCCGCTGCGCCAGTGGTATAAAGGCGGTCTTTATAGCTGGCTTTTGGAGGCACGATACAGTTGGTAGTCATAAGGATCGGACCGTTAAAGGCCTCAAACTCCTCCTTCTGCTGCCACCAGGCATTTCCGTAATTACCTACAAAATGAGGATATTTCTTAAATGCCGGATAGCTGCAGGCTGGAAGCATTTCTGAATGGGTATACACGTCTACGCCGGTTCCCTTGGTCTGCTCCAAAAGCATTTCCAGATCCCGCAGGTCATGGCCGGAAACCAGGATGCCCGGATTTTTCCTTACACCAATATTCACCGCCGTAACCTCAGGATTTCCATAAGCCCCGGTATTGGCAGCATCCAACATTGCCATTCCCTTTACGCCGTACTCTCCTGTTTTTAGTGTCAATGCCACTAATTCCTCTGCCGTTAGACTGTCATCCAACGTCTTTGCCAATGTTTCCTGCATAAATGCGTCCAGATCAGGATCTGTATGCATCAGGGCGTTGGCATGTTTGGTATAGGCGCAAAGTCCTTTGATGCCATAGGTGATCAGCTGCTGCAGGCTTCGGATATCTTCATCTGGATTGGAAAGTACGCCTACTTTCTTAGCGATTGCCTCCCAGTCCCCGTTTCCGTCCCACAAAGCAGCCTCAGGAAGCCCGGAGATGTCTTTTACTTTCTCTAATAATTCTTTTTTCACATGAAGGGTATCGTGAATGCGTTTTTCAATAGCCTCTTTGTCGAAATTGGCATTGGTAATGGTCATAAACAGGTTCATCACCACCATGCGGTTTTCGGCATCGCTGATCTTCGCTCCTTCCTTGCGAAGCCTGGTAGTCACAGCACTGTAGCCCTTTGTCACATACACCAAAAGGTCCTGAGCCGCCGCAACCTGTGGATTTTTGCCGCAGACACCAGTTAAAGTACAACCGGTACAGTTTGCCGTTTCCTGGCACTGGTAACAGAACATTTTATTTTCCATGGATCTGGTCTCCTTTGCATTAATTAATTTTGATAACTCTTTGATAGATTTAGGATATCCATTTTTCCTGAAACCATGTGCATGCAGGTGTACAAGTCTGATTGCCAAAAATGCGCATTTCTTTTATACTAAGAAACAGGTATGCTTTCATATTTTTGTAAAACTGCTTTCCCGCAGCTGCATGAAAGATTCCCACTATATTACTTATCACTTATTAAGGAATTTAATTATTTATGAAACTGAATGGAATTGAAATAACCAACTTTAATGATCCAGATCTTGACATTTACGCCCGCTGCAATGAAGCCCAGCTTCTCCACTATTTTGAACCGGCTCCCGGCGTTTTTATTGCTGAAAGCCCCAAGGTGATTGAACGGGCGTTAAACGCAGGATATGCTCCTGTTTCTTTTCTGGCGGAAAAACGCCTGGCTGAAGCCGAGACCGGCGAAACCCGACAGCTTCTTGAAAAATATCCGGATGTACCGGTATTTACCGCCGAATACAATGTACTTACCAAACTCACCGGCTTTGCCCTGACCCGAGGCATGCTTTGCGCCATGAAGCGGAATGTACTCCCTTCTGTAGAAGAAGTATGTAAAAATGCCAGCCGCATTGCCATATTGGAAAATGTGGTAA
>CAVDQU010000246.1:0-2746 GCA_963611035.1 Agathobaculum sp. | reverse complement strand
GAGAGTCTTATATCTGCAACAAAGATACGGATCTTTTGTTCAAAGGACAGTCGAATGCTCCGATCATTGAAGCCTATGCAGGTTCTTCAGACAGGAAAAATCCAGAAATTTTGCCTTTTTATGCGGATTTTACAGGTTTTCCACCTACTTTCTTATGTGCGGACGATAACGAAATATTTGTATCAGATTCTCTGAGGACAGCGGAAAAAATGTATTCTTCTCAGGTACCGGTGCTGTGTTACATAACCCACGATCTGTTTCATGCATTTGAATTTGAAATTTCTGATGTTTCCGAAGCAGCAGATGTGTTTAAGGCGGTAAAGGATTTTATTCAGTAGCAGGGGGATAATACTTATGGAAATTTTAGCAAATATTTATAATGGGATCATGAGCTTTACTGCGTGGATGTGGAGTCTGCCGGTAGTGCTTATCCTGATAGGCGGTGGCCTGATCATCACGGTAGCCTGTGATTTTGTACAGATTAAACATTTCGGCTTTATGTTGAAAAAAACTTTCAGCAGTACCCGAAATGGAAACAATAGGAGTGGAGACGGCATCTCCGGCGTTCAGGCAATGGTTGCAACTCTGGCTAACACGATCGGTACAGGCAATATCGTAGGTGTGGCCAGTGCTATTGCTATTGGCGGTCCAGGTGCCGTGTTCTGGATGTGGGTAATCGGCTTTGTTGCCATGGCCCTGAAATACGCGGAGGCTACCTTGGCAGTTGCTACCCGCACTAAAGATGAAAATGGAAACTGGCAAGGTGGAGCCAACCATTATCTTTCAAAATTATGGAAGCCAATAGGATTGATCTGGGGAACTATATTTGTATTTGGTACACCCATTGGCTGTGGAATGCATGCAGCTGCTATTGTGGATGCAGCCGGGACATTTTATATCCCTACTATTGCTACCACGATCGTGGTAGCTGTAATTGTAACGATCGTTATTCTTGGTGGCGTAAAAAGGTTAGTTAATGTAACAGATAAACTGGTTCCGATCATGGCTGTGATTTATATATTAACGGGAACGTTGATCATCGTTTTGAATATCAATAATCTGATCCCTGCGTTGGTTAGCATTTTTACCAATGCTTTTACCGGGACGGCAGCTGTTGGAGGTTTTATAGGTTCCACTGTAAGTACAGCTCTCTCTGTTGGTTGTGCCAGAGGCGTTCTTTCAAATGATGGAGGTAACGGTGTTGCCACGATCCTTCACTCTCAGGCGGATGTAGAACACCCCGTGGAGCAGGGTATGTATGGCATTTTTGAAGTGTTTGCTTGTACATTAGTGATCTGTACATTTACTGCGCTGGTAGTTTTATGCACCGGCGAATGGCAGAGTGGTGCTCCGGGATCTGTTTTGGCAATCAATGCTTTTGGCACTATAGGCCCTATGGGACATTTTGTTGCAGCGGTCAGCCTGATACTTTTTGCTACATCTTCAGTGCTGTCTATGGCGGGGGCATGCGGTATTTCTGCTTATAATATGTTCGGAAAGACAGGTATGTGGATCGTACAGGCTATGGCGGTTGGTGGCTGTGTAGTAGGAGGCCTGATCGGTGTAGATGCTGCTCTTCCTTATATGGATGTATTGAATATGTTTAGTATTATATTAAATGTAGGCGGTATGCTGTGCTATGTAAAATTATTGCGGAAATTAACTCTTGATTTCTTCAGTAATGGAAATGACAAACTGGTTTAGGTTTTCTTCATTAAGGAACGGGAGGCCAATGTAAATAAAGTAAATAAAGAGGATAAAATTTATCTGCCGCCAGGTCCTGATGATCTGGCGGCAGTTTTGTTTGTTATATCCTTAAAAAAGTGCGGCAGCGTTGCACTTTTTTGTCATAAATGTAGCAGCATATATTTGCAGGCAGTTCTGAAATGTGCTAGCATGTGGATATATGACGATCAAAAATCCTGTTTGCAAGGAGGACAAAACAATGGGAACAAAGTTACGCATAGAGGATCTAAAAGCAGATATCCACACTCATTCCTGCGCCAGCGGACATGCTTATGGCACTATACGGGAAATGGCGAAGGCTGCATCGGAAAAGGGGCGGATAAAGCTGCTGGGAGTCAGTGAGCATGGTCCTGGCATCCCAGGAACCTGCGAACCTATTTATTTTTCCAATTTTGCAGTAGCGCCCAGGAATTTATATGGGGTGGAAATGATCTATGGCTGTGAGATCAATGTTCTAAATGACGGGACATTATCTCTGCCTCAGAAGTACGTGGACAGACTGGATTATGGGATTGTAGGGATCCACACTTTATGCTATGAAAATGCGGGAAGAGAGAAAAATACGGACAATCTGATCGCTTGTATGAAAAATGAAAAGGTATTTTTTGTGTCTCATCCGGACGATGATCATACACCTCTTGACTATGAGCGTCTGGTGCTGGCAGCAAAAGAGTATCACGTAGCACTGGAAGTCAACAACAGCTCTTTTTTAAAGCCGGACCAGCGTTTAAACTGCGTGGAAAATTACAGGACTATGACTGAACTCTGTAAAAAATACCAGTCCCCGATCATTATTGACTCCGATGCCCATGACCCGGACTATGTAGGGCGTTTTGCAGAGGCAGTAGCGTTTTTACAGGGAGTGGATTTCTCGGCTGAGCTTGTTTTAAATACAGATGTGGATAAGCTGAAAGAGTTTATTTGTTTGAAAAAATCTAATTGAAAAAGCCAGAAAATAATGTACAATTATATTGATTTATATAAACAATATAATGTACGG
>CAVDQU010000245.1:0-2762 GCA_963611035.1 Agathobaculum sp. | reverse complement strand
TGTAAGGGTGGTAAGCCTGAAAATCAGGCTTCTCACCCTTGTTTTATATATAACAGTTGTTGAATGGCATGTCAAGAGCAGGCGGGGTTCCGCCCGTCTTATTTGCCTGTTAATTCGTAAGCGCTTAAATTTTAAACATGGATACTAAAAAATCCCCGACCACATTTCTGTAGCCGGAGCACCTTGACAATTCACATATGATTGATTATTGATTTGAGTCGTTTGCACGACGTTCGATTTCAGCTTTGACGTCTTCGTTCCATGGGGCAAGCCTATCTAACTCTTCATCACTCATCCTATCATTCGGCAGTTTTTCCAGAAGATAGGTTAGATAGTGATAGACGTTTACTCCATTTGCTTTCGCCATTTCTACCATTGTATAGGCGATAGCACTGGCTTGGGCTCCGTTTGGAGTATCACAGAACAGCCAGTTTTTTCGACCTACTGTAAACGGACGGATAGCGTTTTCACTGAGGTTATTAGAAAAACTGCAGCGTCCATCTTCCAGATAAGTCATAAGATAGGACCGGCGGTTCTGAATATAAGTAACGGCCTTATCCATCCTTGATCCACGAACTGGATTCTGTTTATCAAGCCACGACAAAAAGCCTTCTACTATCGGCTTTTCTTTTTCAAGACGAGCTTTTTTGATAGCATCGAAGGATGAGTACTTCGCTTTGATCATATCTTCCAGATGGAAAAGCTGGTTAATATACATCATGCCCTGAACAGACGGCTGTGTATAATCCAGCTGCTTCCCTTTCGGAATTGCATCTGTCAGATATCTGCGGATGTGCGCCCAGCAGGCTGTCCGTTTGGCATCAGGCACTTTGTTGTAACCACTGTAGCCATCACACATCAGATATCCTTTGAATCCTGCAAGGAATTCTACTGCGTTATTCCCGGCACGGGTTTCTGAATATTTATAAAGGATGATTGGTAATCCTCCGTCTTCCCCACTGCGGAATAACCACATGTAAGATTTCGTCTGTGCACGTCTGCCGGGTTCGTGTAATACCTGAAGCGGAGTTTCATCTGCCATTGCGAATTCACGTTTTAAAAGTTGCCGATGGAAGTAATTATACATCGGAGTAAAATAATCCAATGTATTGCGGATTACCCAGTTTGCCATCGTTGCTCTTGTGATAGTAACACCGTACTGTGCCCAGTCTTTTTCCTGCCGGGTATAAGGAAGACTGTTACAAAACTTCTGATACATGACCCAGGCGATAGTATCAGCCGCAGCCATACCGTGAAGCATATGTGCATGGCCGTCTTTTCCCTTTTTGATAACAGTAACGTCATCTTTATTACATTCCGGGCAAATATAATTTAAGCTGTATATTTCGATCACTTTTAACTTTGCTGGTACGAAGGAAAGTTCGCGGCGTACGAATTCTTCACCGATTTTTACCAGAGGAGCGTTGCAAACAGGGCAGACCTTTTCTGCGTCCGGAAGATCCAGATATTTTTTGACTACTGGAATCCCTTTGAACCGTTCTGCGTTAGTTGCACGAGATTTCCGCTTTTTTGTCTCTTTCTCAGGCAAAAGACTTTCCAACGCTTCTGGTTCTGCGATAGCCGGATCCTGTTCCAGCTCGGCTTCATTAAATAAATTTAGCTGTCCTGGAACCTCCATGGAACGTTTTTCACTGGAAGAACCGAAAAGCTTTTTGCGAAGCAGATCCACTTCTTCCTTTAAATTATCCCGTTCCTGAGTAAGAGCCTCTTCTCGTTTGTTAGCGGCATCTACAGTTGCCTGAAGTGTTTTTATCATTTTTTTCAGATCGTTGATCATGTCTTTCAACTCACGGAGTTGAAGGTCTTTAGAACTGTCTGCCACTGCGTTTTCCTCCCGATTTCTGATACTTCTATTATACCAGAAATCATGGAGAACTCCTAGGAAAACGGGACGGTAAAAGGCTTGAAAAACGCTGAATTTTCAAGGAAATCCAGTGCTTTTATGTGCATTTTTTTGCTGTATAGTTTAAGTGGTTTTAATAGCTTTTGGCTGCTCAATATCGATGCCTGACATCAGCCAGTCGAACTCTCTCCAAGTGAGATTCCGTACCTCTGATTTATCTCTTGGCCACCGGTAAGAGCCTTGGGCGGTGAGTCTTTTGTAGATCATAACAATTCCGTCAGGCTCTTTTAAGATAGCTTTAATCCTGTCGCATTTGCGTCCGCAGAACAGATAGAGCGAATGGTCGATTTCCATAGAGAACTGCTCCTGAATAATTGCGCATAATCCATCGATAGATTTACGCATATCTGTTCTGCCACAAACGATATAGATCGCATCGACATTGGAAATGTCCGCTAACATAATGGCTCCTTTAATGCATCCATTAAAATTTTCAGAAGCATAGGCTGAACAGTATTGCTCATACGGATTGTTAATCCTTTTGCTTCAATCTCAATCGTATGTGAATTGTCAAGGTACATAGAACTGCTTCTTTCTTCTTGAAACAGTTCTGCCGGAGAAACTTCCGGCTCTATAGCAATCTGAACTACATCCTGTTTATGAGATGTAAGATCAAGAGTGCTGGCTTTGCCAATCGGATCTGGTATCTGGCAGGCTCTTTTGCGCAGACGGGAAACGGCATTATAGAAGCAGCTTGGAGAAATTCCTTGCGCTTCACACCATGCAGCGTCTGTTAATCCACTTTGCCTGCATTCAGTCACCAGTTCCATCCAATCATCCAAGGAACGTCTTGGTGTACGTTTATCATTCATAATGAAACCTCCAAATGTAGTAAATT
>CAVDQU010000244.1:0-2772 GCA_963611035.1 Agathobaculum sp. | reverse complement strand
ATATTAAAGACAACAAAAGAAACAGAGAAATAAAAAAGAAAGAAATTGTAGACCATCAATTTCGGAAAAATCTAAGAAAAGGAGGTACGGACCGCCAGAAAGATAACATTGTTTCATTTATAAAGACAAAAATTTATAAATGAGACCAGGACAAACCTCAAATCTTTTAAAACCGCTTACTTAAAACCTATCCGTAAGAGTATCGAAAGAGAAGAGTACAAAATTGGAAAATCCAGTTTCGGTTTGGTCATATGACGAGAAAGTATGATCAGGACGAAAGAAGATTACCAGATAGAAAGAAATATAATAAGAAAGAGTAAGAGAAGAAAAAGCGGAAGAAAAAGAAAATGAGGCGCACAACTAAATATAGAGAAAAGAAACAAAAAACAAATGTTTCAGAAAAGAGAGGCTTGGTCCAATGGACGAGATAGTCAAAGGACGGGTATCGTAATCGCGAAGTGGTTAATCAAAGATTTCGATATCCGTCTTATTTTGTTGTGAAAGTGTTGGCGGTTATGTGGACTGCGTGCCTGCACGCAAGGACGTATAGACATTTGGCAACCAAGCTTTACAACCCTTCAAGATTAAAAGGTGGTGTGTATTCTTCTTTCGCACTGCTTTTTTGCTGCATAAAACCGTCTGTCATGCCAAGCTCCAGGGCAGTATCCACCACCTTATTATACTCATAAGAAGTGATCCGGCGGTTTAACTGGGGATAGTCGGGATTTTTCATATAAGGAGTATACTGGCTTAAGAGGCTCACCAGGTAATGATGTTCTGGAAAATGGTCATGGATCCAGTGAAGCAGTTTTATGGAATCATCCTTGTGGCCGGGAAGGACCATATGGCGGATGATGACACCTTTGGTCATTAGGGTAAAATCTGGTCTTCCGGGGATCGCTGACGGGTGGAGCGTGTATTTTGGAGCACCAGACTGTTGGATCATCCGGGCAATGGAGGCAGAGGCCTGTTCAAAATAATCGTTTGCCCGGGAATAGCGAAAGGCCAGTTCATTGTCAAAATATTTAAAGTCAGGAAGCCAGATATCGATATAATCTTTTAATTGGGAAATGATCTCAGGGCGTTCATAGCCGCCGCAGTTACAGACCACAGGAATATGCAGTTTGTGGCGGGTAAGATCCAGAGCTTTTATGATATCTGGGAAAAACTGGGTAGGCGTTACCAGATTGATATTGTAGGCCCCTTTGTCCTGAAGGCGCAAAAAGGCATCCCCCAGTTCATTTACAGTCAGTTCTTTGCCGAAATGGTCTTTGCTGAGTATAGAATTCTGGCAGAAACAGCAGCGTAAGGTGCAGCCGGAAAAGAAAACAGCTCCGCTGCCGCCTGGTTCTTCTTCGGGACCGCTGAGAACCGGCTCTTCCCATTTGTGAAGAGCAGCCCGTGCTGCTAAAATGCGGTCTGAACAGCCGCAGTAACCAGTAGCCGCACTGCGGTCTGCATGGCACATTCTGGGACAGAGTGTGCAGTTTGTATAGTCAGGTAAGTTCATGGAAAGAAACTCCTTTTGTTATCGTTTATAATTCTTTTTCTATCAGCCGGTGCTGCTCCCGGTATTCTTTGGGGGAGATTCCGTATTCTTTTTTGAAAGCGCGGAAAAAGCTGGTGTAATCTTTAAAGCCGTATTGTGGAAAAATGCAGCTGATCGGTTCGCCGGAGAGGATAGCCTGGCGGCTGGCCTGAAGCCGTTTCTTTAATATATACTGATGCAGGGAAATTCCCATGTTATCCTTGAAAATATGGGCGATATGGTATTTGCTTACATAAAAATTGGCTGCGATCCGTTCCAGGCTTAAGTCGTCTTCCAGATTCTGGTGGATATAGTCACAAATTTTTAAGTAAAGGGCATTTTCAAATACCTGGGAATGTTCGTGGAGACTGCTGTAAAGTAAACGGTTGATATAAACGAGGAAAGAAACTGCCATCAGTTCGCTTGCCTGGGCGTGGAAAATGCGCTCAGAACTATTTTCTTCTAACAGATCCAGTAGCTTTCCCTGGATATCCTGGGCTGTGATACGGTCTGTGGAAAAGCGGTAGACCTGGTTAGAGGCGGCAGTATCAAAGCAGTAGGTGAGATCCGAATCCTGCTTGTGGAGCTTTTCGTAATAAGGCTGGTTTAACCAGAATACAAAACGGCGGTATGGCTGGTCAAAAGAGAGAAATTCCGGAAAATGGGGAATCCCCGGCGGGATCAGCAGGCAGTCTCCGTAGGACAGCTTGTATACCGCTTCTCCAATATGATATTTTACATTTCCTTCCAGAAAAAAATAAAATTCGCAGTAATCATGGTGGTGGGGGGCAACAGAGCGCAGATCAGTATCATTATAATAGAAGAGCTCAAAATCTACCGGACGCATGTATTGCCGTTTATTAAAATCCATGGAAATCTGTTTCATATAGGACCTCCCATGTAAGGATAGATATTTTTGTCATTTTGCCGTTGGTATCATTATCCTTAAGTATAACATAAACAACAACTTTTGCAATATGCACAACAATTATGACTATGGACGAAAGCGGAAGTTCTGGTATAATTCATAGTGTAAGAGATGTATGTGAAATGTCGGGACATTATCTTTGCAATCGATTTAGATAACGGTTTTCGGACTGTAACACTGTAACTGAGAAATTAAAAAGCTTAAATTATATAATGAATATTTAAAGGAGGAAGTTTCAATGAAATTATCATTCAGATGGTACGGAGAAGATGACAAGGTGACTCTGGAGAATATCCGCCAGATCCCAGGTATGCAG
>CAVDQU010000243.1:0-2779 GCA_963611035.1 Agathobaculum sp. | reverse complement strand
TGACAAAAAATCTTCTCACAAAATCAGGTACAGAAAGATTCCGAGAGAACATAATAGACCTTGGAGGAAAAGAATATGAGTGAGACAGAGAAAAAATACCGCCTGGAGCATGACTCCATTGGAGAAAAGGAAGTACCTGTTGATGCTTATTATGGAGTACAGACATTACGCGCACATGAAAACTTCTATATTACAGGACTGAAAATGCATCCGGAGCTGATCAACAGCGTAGCGCAGATCAAAAAAGCAGCAGCGATCACCAACTTTGAAGTAGGAGAGTTGGACAAAAAGCGTGCCTCCGCCATTACACAGGCCTGCGATGAGATCATAGAGGGAAAGCTCCATGATCAGTTTATCGTAGATCCCATCCAGGGCGGCGCCGGAACTTCTTTAAATATGAATGCCAATGAGGTAATTGCCAACCGTGCCATTGAGATCTTAGGAGGCCAAAAAGGGGATTACAGCCTGGTAAACCCAAATGACCACGTAAACTTTGGTCAGTCCACCAATGATGTATTCCCGTCCTGCGGCAAAATGGCAGCTTTAAAGCTGATCTCCAATGCACAGGAGCAGTTAAAACGACTGGAAACAGCATTAATGGATAAGTCCAAAGAATTTGATTCTGTGATCAAAATGGGAAGGACCCAGCTTCAGGATGCAGTACCCATCCGTTTAGGTCAGGAATTCCATGCCTATGCATCTGCCATCCGCCGTGATATCAAGCGTTTTGACAATGCAAAAGAGGAGATCCGCTGCTTAAACTTAGGAGGAACTGCCATTGGAACCGGATTAAACGCAGATGTGCAGTATTTCCACAGAGTGGTTAAAAATATGTCCACTTTAACAGGAGAAGAGCTGGTGCAGTCTTATGACATGATCGATGCTACCCAGAACCTGGACAGCTATGCTTCGGTATCCGGCATTGTGAAAAACTGTGCGGTCAACCTGTCCAAGATGTGCAATGACCTGCGCCTTATGTCTTCCGGCCCAAGAACCGGCTTTGGAGAGATCAATCTGCCTGCAAGACAGAATGGTTCTTCCATTATGCCAGGAAAGATCAACCCTGTCATCCCGGAGGTAGTAAATCAGGTTGCCTTTAATATTATAGGAAATGATATGACCATTACCATGGCAGCAGAGGCAGGCCAGCTGGAATTAAACGCCTTTGAGCCTATCATTTTCTATAACCTGTTTGAGTCTCTTGAAACACTGGCATCAGCGGTTAATACACTGGTAGATAACTGTATCGTAGGAATTACCGCAAATGAAGAACACTGCCGCAAGCAGGTGGAGAACAGCATCGGCGTTATCACCGCCATCTGCCCGTATGTAGGTTATGAGACAGCAGCCAATATTGCAAAAGAGGCACTGCGCACCGGCAGACAGGTACGTGACCTGATCCTGGAAAAGGGCTTCATGGATGAAGATCAGTTAAATACCGTATTAAATCCATACACCATGACAGAGCCAGGCATCCTTGGAAAAGATCCTATGGAGCAGCTGCGCTAAAAATAAATAAAAAAACACTTGACTTCAACTGGTATTATATGTATAATAGTCTTCGCAGTCGCGATTGAGGCTGCGAAGACAAATAATGGGCTATCGCCAAATGGTAAGGCAACGGACTCTGACTCCGTCATTGTGAAGGTTCGAATCCTTCTAGCCCAGCTAGAGAGAGTCTTTGATTTCTAAGCAGTTGGAAATGAAAGACTTTTTTGTTGCACAGCAAATTTTCCCGTGCTATACTTGGGGAGAAAAGCGACTATCTATGATAACGTATTTATTAATAAGAAGAAACAGAGGAAATGCATGTATACATTTGACAGCAGGATCCGTTACAGTGAGACGGATGAAACTGGTGCTTTAAGTTTGCTTGGGGTGATCAATTATCTCCAGGACTGCAGTACTTTTCAGTCAGAGGATATTGGTCTGGGAGTAGAACATCTGGAAGAAAAAAAGAGAGCATGGCTTTTATCTTCCTGGCGGATCGTGATCGACCGGTATCCGGTACTGGGAGAAAAAATCAAAATAGGAACCTGGGCCACTGCCTCAAAGGGGATCTACGGCTACCGTGATTTTGTGATCATGGATCAGGAAGAAAATTACCTGGTAAAGGCAGAGTCCGTGTGGTTTTTCTGTGATACAGAGAAAAAGGTGCCGGTCCGTGTGATGCCGGAAGATGTGGTAGCTTACGGGGAAGAAGCGCCTCTTGATCTGGGAAAAGCGCCAAGAAAGATCGCCATTCCAGAAGAATATGAAGAAGGAACACCTGTTACCATTGCAGCCCACCATTTAGATACTAACCACCATGTAAATAATGCCCAATATGTGGACATTGCAAGAGAAGCAGTGCCATGTACGAAAATGGTAAAAGGGATCCGAGCCGATTATAAAAAAGCAGCGGTTTTAGGGGAAGCCCTGATACCGAGAGTGACAAAAACAGGGGAAGATGAGTGGACCATTGTACTGGCAGATGAAGCTGGTGAAGTCAGGGCAGTTGTATGGCTTAAGTATGGAGAACAATAAGGATAAAAGCAATAAGGAGTATAAATATATGATAGAATTAGGAAAGACCCAGGAATTAGAGATCGTCCGCACAAAGGAATTCGGTGTATATTTAAGTGAAAAAGCAGGAGATGAAGCGGCTGTTCTCTTACCAAAGAAGCAGGTTCCGACTGGAGCAAAGATCGGAGATAAGGTAAAAGTATTTATTTACAAAGATTCTTCTGACCGTCTGATCGCAACCATCGGCATTCCCAAATTAGAAGTAGGACAGTGC
>CAVDQU010000242.1:421-2796 GCA_963611035.1 Agathobaculum sp. | reverse complement strand
GAAGAACTTAACCATCGCAAGAGACGCTCTCATCGAGGCAGTTGCAGAAACCAGTGAAGAATATATGGAACGTTATTTCCTGGGAGAAGAATTTACACAGGAAGAGATCTCCGGTGCATTAAGAGCACATGTTATTGAAGGCGACATCGTACCTGTTATGATGGGCTCCGGAATCAACTGCCAGGGCTTTAAGGTTCTCCTTCAGGTTATTGACAAATACTTCCCGGCACCAAATCACTTTGAGTGTATCGGTGTAGACGTCTCCACAGGCGAACGTTTCACCGCTAAATATAATGATGACGTATCCCTTTCTGCAAGAGTATTTAAGACCATCGTGGATCCATTTATCGGAAAATATTCTCTGATGAAGATCTGTACCGGTACTTTAAAAGGCGATACCGTTGTATACAATGTAAACAAAGACGCAGAAGAGAAGATCGGCAAAGTTTATGTAATGCGCGGCAAGGAAGTTATCGAAGTTCCTGAACTGAAGGCCGGTGATATCGGCGCAGTTGCAAAACTGACTGTAACCGGAACCGGCGATACCATGGCAGTCCGCACAGCCCCGATCGTTTACCATAAACCACAGATCTCCACACCTTATACATATATGGCTTACAAGGCTGCTAATAAGGGCGAAGATGATAAGGTTTCTACCGCATTAGCACGTATGATGGAAGAAGACCTGACTTTACAGGTTAAGAATGATCCTGAAAACCGTCAGTCCCTGATCTATGGTATCGGAGACCAGCAGTTAGACGTTGTGATCAGCAAGCTGCAGACCCGTTACAAAGTAGAGGTCGTTCTGTCTAAGCCGAAATTTGCTTTCCGTGAGACCTTAAGAAAGAAAGTAAAAGTACAGGGCAAACATAAGAAACAGTCCGGCGGACATGGCCAGTACGGTGATGTTATCATGGAATTTGAGCCATCCGGCGATTTAGAGACACCATACACCTTTGAAGAGAAGGTATTCGGCGGTTCTGTACCGAAGAACTACTTCCCGGCAGTAGAAAAAGGACTGCAGGAATGCGTTCAGAAGGGACCGTTGGCTGGATATCCGGTTGTTGGCTTAAAGGCTACTCTGTTAGATGGTTCCTATCATCCGGTAGACTCCTCAGAAATGGCATTTAAGATGGCTACCATCCTGGCATTTAAACAGGGCTTCATGGATGCAAACCCAGTGCTCTTAGAGCCGATCGCTTCCTTAAAGGTAGTTGTTCCGGATCGCTTTACCGGTGATATCATGGGCGACTTAAACCGCAGAAGAGGCCGTGTATTAGGTATGGAATCCGACCACCATGGCAAACAGGTCATCGAAGCAGACGTTCCAATGTCTGAACTGTTCGGCTACAACACCGACCTCCGCTCCATGACCGGTGGTTTAGGAGATTACTCCTACGAATTCAGCCGCTACGAGCAGGCTCCTGGTGATGTACAGAAGCGCGAAGTAGAAGCTAGGGCTGCTGCGAAGGAAGAGTAATAATTGAATAGATAATAAATCTGTCTGGGAAAATGGCAGATAGTATATGAGAAAATCCCGCTTTCCGGAATTTCTGAAGGGTGTACCTTTGGTAACTGGAAGGCGGGATTTTACTTGTTGCGGTCAGATTTTTTGACCGCAGTTTTAATACCCTAATAAACCTTTGATCATGAAAAATAAGGAAAAATCTCCATCCCATCTGGATGCTGGCAGAATTTTTCCCGGATCAGATGTATAAAAAACTGCTCTGCGCTGTTTGGTCTGCTTTCCTGGCGGAACATGGCGCAGATGGTCCAGCCAAGGTGCTTTGGGGAAAGGGCATAGGTTTTTAAGCCTGGAATGGGGGCAGACTGGTCCAGTATGTTTTGAGGAAGGATGGCGGTTCCAAGTCCGGCACCGGCTAACATATATAAGGCATTATTTCCAGCCACTACTTCTTTGACTTTTGGGGTAATGCAGTGGTAGTTCAGGAATTTATGGAGCAGCTGACCAAGACCGGAAGCGGGATCTGGAAGCAGAAGAGGGAGAGAAGCCAGCGCTTTTGGAGGCAGAAATACTGGTTCTGTGCAGGAAAGAAGAGCATCCGGGATAATGTCTTCTAATGCAACAACCCGAAGCTCTTCGCAAAAAAGAGGTTCATAGCGGAAACGGGGGTCTTGTTCTACTTTTGTAAGGATACAGAAATCCAGTTCTCCATTATATAACTTCTCTTTCATGGTTTCGGCAGCACAGGAATAATAATTCAGTTTCATATTAGGGTATGACTCATAAAATTCTTTTAAGATCTTAGGAAGGATCTGGGCAGAACGATTGTGTGGAAAGCCGATATTTAATTCACCGGCTGTCTGACAGGAGGCATCTGCACAGATTTTTTTCAGGTCATGGTAAAGAAGGC
>CAVDQU010000242.1:0-384 GCA_963611035.1 Agathobaculum sp. | reverse complement strand
ACAGATTTTTTTCAGGTCGTGGTAAAGAAGGCACATCTGCCTGGCGGTTTCAATATATTGTTTTCCGGCATAGGTAAGCTTTAAAGGATAGGAAGAACGGTCAAAAAAGGCAGTTCCAAATTTCTGTTCTGCTTTTGCTACGGTGTAACTGATGGTAGGCTGGGAAACAAACAGTTTTTTTGCAGCTTCGCTGATGCTGCCGCATTCTGCTACCATAAGGATCTGTTCAATCTGGTGAAAATCCATATTATTTTAAGTCTCCTGTATTTCCTAAAAATGTTATCGGTTGGTGATGATCTTATTATAAGATCATATATAGAAAAATATCAATATTATTATATATAACTATTGATTTGAACAAATGATAAAGGAGTGGTTAAATAA
>CAVDQU010000241.1:0-2859 GCA_963611035.1 Agathobaculum sp. | reverse complement strand
CTGCACAAATCCCAACTAACCAGGCATTCCTGCAGGTCCAGCTCCTTCGTGCTTCCGATCAGGCATGGAGCGATCCGGTCCGTGACTTTCAGCCGTTCTTTAAATTCTTCGCACATCCGGGCTGAAAGCACGTAAATATCCAGATTTTCTACGTGGCGGTTGTTGTCCAGTAAGGAACACAAGGATGCCGCCAGATGTCCTGCGTAGCCGTCATTGGAAGCATAGATAATGTGGACTGCCTGCTCTTTCCCTTTTATAGCCTCTTTCATAATACCTTCCATTTCTTACATTCCATGGTCATTTTATTTACGATTGTTGCTGCTCATGCGTTGCATGACCAGCAACGGAATTTGCCGTGACTTCGCATTTAAATACGGCAAATTCCCGCAACCACTACTTTCATTGTACGGCACTTTCGGTTCCAAAAGTGCCTACCCCGTGTACACGATTTTACAATATAGGCCTAAAAATGTAAATCCTATATGGCATTTTTCCCCTGATTATGATAAATTAGTAAAAGTATGGTTATTGTTCTCATTTTATAAAGACGATCATATGAAAACAATAACATGTAACCAACCGTAGGAGGTTTTTATTATGCGTAAAACTTTTAAACATCTGGCAATGGCCGCTCTTGCCTCTGCTCTCATTGCAGGTCAGGCTACCACTGCTTTTGCATTCAAAAATGACGTGGACAATGGTCCTGGTTCTGGAAAATCTACTGAAGTGTCTTTACAGGCACCTGGAGATACCAGCGACAATACCCGGACTACTACCACCATTGTGGAAGATCCTTCCCAGACAGCTGACAACTCTCAGTCTAAAACTTCTCAGACCACAGAAATCACTTCCGAGACCACTACAGAGACCTCAAATACAGCAGAAACTGTTACAGAAGATACATCTGCACAAATCCCAACTAACCAGGCATTCCTGCAGGTCCAGCTCCTTCGTGCTTCTGACCAGGCATGGAGCGATCCGGTCCGTGATGACTCTGTTCTGTCTGTAGGTGAGTCCGGATTTTTAAGTATGTGTATCTACGCAAACAATCTCCCAGGTGACGTTCTTTACCGTACTTACAGCAGTGCCCGTGGCTGGAGCAACTGGGCCATGAACGGCGGACATACAGACTGGGCTGCCGGCAATCCAGTTGAAGCAGTACAGGTTCGTTTAAATGGTATTTTCGGCGACCGTTTTGACGTTTACTACCGTTCCAACCTTTCTGACGGAACTGAATGTGACTGGTCCAGAAACGGCGGTACCAACGGCGCTATGGCCAGCGGACGCATTATCACCGGTATGCGTTTCTCCATGTGGGGCAAAGGCACAGAAGGCGCTGCTTACAAAATGGACAATCCTTTAGTATCTGCTGCTCCTGACGGCATCCAGTTCGTAAACGGAACTCCTGTATTCAGCAATGGTACCGGTGACAACTTTACCGGCTGGGTATGGAATGACAGAGACCGTTATTATGTAGTTGACAATTCCATTGTAACCGGATGGCAGTACATAGATGGATATAAGTACTACTTTGAAGGTGACGGTAAGCTGGTAACTGATTTAGAGCCTTACTTAAATTCCCAGGGACCGTTCAAGATCAAGATCAACAAACAGATGAACTGCCTGACCATTTATATCCAGGATGGCGACAATGGATACATTATCCCATACAAGTCCTTCCTGTGCTCTACTGGTGATGACACTCCATTAGGTGAACACAAGACTCCTGAAAAATACCGCTGGAGACTGATGAACACCGATGAGTACTGCCAGTACCTTACCCGTCTGGATGCAGGTATCCCGATCCTGATGCACTCCGTTATTTACGAGAAACCAGATCCGTATACCTTAAAGGCATTTACCTACAATTACTTAGGCGCTACCAAGTCCCACGGATGCATCCGTCTGACTACCGCCGATTCCCGCTGGATCTACGAGCACTGCGCCATCGGAACATCCGTAACCGTATACGAATCCCCGATCCCAGGCCCATTTGACCGTCCGGCCCTTAAGACCATGATCCCGGATACACAGACCTATGATCCTACCGATGCAAATGTACCGGAGAATGGATTACAGTAAATTTAAAAAATACCTCCTGAGCCGGATGAATCTAAACTCATCTGACCCAGGAGGTATTTTTTTAGTCCATCTGCAGCTTTTAACCTAACAGCTTACTAACTCCCGTTTTTTCCAGCATATAAACCCATACATGTCATTAAAGAAAAAAATGATGAAATTAACCACCACCGGCACATAAGCCGGGTCTTTCATCGCTGCCAGTCCCCACAGTATGATCAGCACAATATCATTGGACGCATAACCAAGTGCATAATAAGATGAACGCAGCATGGTAAGTGTGGCAGCAAGAAAACTGGTTGTAATAGAAATGGTGCTGAATACGATATTAGGTGTATTAAGCGTCTTTAAGATCAAATAAAAGGTCCACGTAACTGCTATCCCAAAAACACTTATACCAATCATATGCCTTGGTTTCAGTTTCTGGATCTCAACTTCCTTTCCACTTGGCGCCGGATTCTTTATCCAGGTGATCGTCGACCATATTGCCATTGGCATGGTCATTCCTAAATAGGTGATCATTTCACCCCAATAGCGAAATCTCCAGGAAATGATCCCATACAGAATACTAAAAAGGATCATAAGGATCTGTGCCCATACATTTCCCTTCGCCGCAAAGATCAAGGATGTGATCCCCACGCACATGGCGATCAGGGTCAGTATATCAATATTTCCCGCTAGTATGTTTGAAATGACCACCATAAACAGTGATCCCAGCCATAAACACCACTCTCTTTTTGTTAAATTTTTGATTGGATTGCTCATTCTATTCTTATCTCC
>CAVDQU010000240.1:0-2868 GCA_963611035.1 Agathobaculum sp. | reverse complement strand
CCAGATGAATCCCTGACAAAACGGGGAACTTTTTATCTTAAAAGCGAAATCCCTGTTTCGTATGATTTTTATTATAGTTTCATCAACGTTTCATTATTGCCAATACCATAAAAATAGAATAAAATGGTCACAAACATATGAAATATGTGAAACGGAGTTACATAAAAATGAGACCAGAAAATGCATCTAAAACTTCCAGAAAGAAGATATCCTATGTATCACGGCTCTGTATGACACTTTTAACGATACTGCTCATCCTTCTTTTCATTTTTATCATGTCTCTGGTAAACAGCATCCAGGGCACTGCCCGGGTGGTGAACTACGCAGGTCTGGTCCGTGGTAAGACCCAGCGTATCATCAAGCTTGAGATCTCCGGCAGCCCTCAGGATAAGATGATCGCTGATATCGACGCTTTTATTGACGGTCTGGAAAATGGAAGCAGCACGCCGGATCTGGTCCGCCTGGATGATGCTGATTTCCAGGCTAAAATGGAAGAGCTGAAAGCCTATTTTACCCAGTTAAAAGAGGAGATTGCACAGGTCCGCATAAAAGATTATCATCAGACGGATATTATCAACAAAAGTGAACGTTTTTTTACTATCTGTGATGAAGCCACCGGCCTTGCGGAAGTTTATTCCCAGAAAAAGGCCACCCAGTTAAACCAGTTAGAAAAGATCGTATTTGCAGATATTACCGGACTGCTCCTTCTCATTGGTGCAGAACTGATAAAAACACTGCGCTATGCTGCATTAAACCGTATGCTGCAAAGCAAAGTATACCTGAATGAGGCAACAAACCTTCCTAATAAAAATAAATGTGAGGAGCTTTTAAACGCAGCTGATCCCATTCCAGATGGTTCTTTTGCTGCCGTATGTGTCTTTGACTTAAATAACCTGCGCATCATCAACAATACCATGGGCATGAAATGGTGGATGCCTATATCCGTTCTCTTGCTGACCAGCTGCGCCAGGCAGTCCCTGAAGATCAGTTTGCAGGAAGAGACGGCGGTGATGAATTTATTGCCATTTTTAAAGATACAGAAAGCAGTGCTGTCCATGATTGTCTTTTTAAATTAAAGAAACTTTGTGCTGCATATTCCAAAGAGCATCCGGATATGCCCATCAGCTATGCAGCCGGATACGCCACTTCCGAGGATTTTGAGGGAAGCACGCTGCGGGAGCTGTTCCGTTATGCAGATAAAAACATGTATATTGACAAAAACCGGGCAAAACTGGCAGAAGCAGCAAAGGAAAAGCAGCTGCATTTAAAACTGCTTTCCTCGATCCGGGAACAGGGATTTCATTTTTCCGACTGTATCTACTGCGATGCATTGACCGACCAGTACAAGGTCCTTCGGGCCGGATCTGACTTCTTTCTGGCAGATGACGGAAGCTATTCCGGTGCTGTAGAACAGATCCTTACCCAGTTATCCCATGCAGATAATGTAAAAACACTGCGCAGGCAGCTGCAGCTGGAAACTTTAAACGACAAACTGACGGCAGGTTCTTCTCCTATCCGTCTGTTCTGCCAGTATACGGCTGATGGCATTTTGCACCGCGGACGGCTTACTCTGCTTTTCTTAGATGCTAATGATTCCGGACAGCTTCACCATTTTATCCTTGGTTTTGAAATTTTCCAAAATATGGAAAATCCAAAGAATGATGAAAAAACACAGCTGAACCAGTACTATGAACAGATGAAGCAGCCCATTCTTGAAAATGGCAGCTATGTGGATGCCCTTCTTGAATCCGCCCAGGCAGTTTATTCCGTAGACCTGACCAATGACCGGCTGGAAAAGATCTTTTTCCATACTGACAAAAAGAAATTTTCCCTGGATCTGTCACTTCCCTGCTCTTATGATCAATACTGCGCAGACCGGGAACCTTTTGTAACAGAAGATACACAGGAAAATTACCGGATCGTAGGCTCAGCTTCCAAACTGTTAGAGCGTTTTCATTCCGGCGCCAAACAGATTACTGTGGAATTTCAGGTGCAGAATGAAAAAGGGGAAGTTTTATGGCTGTAAAAGACGGTGCTCATGTCTCAGGATACGGTTTATGATGCAGAAAATGAAAAAGAGAGTACAGTTATCCATGGTATGATCTTATTTAAAGACACTTCTGTTTTCCATGAAAAAGAACAGCAGGAAAAAAAGCGTCTTCAGGTGGCATTTGAAGAGGCTGATTCTGCCAGCAGGGCAAAAACAGAATTTTTAAACCGGATGAGCCACGATATCCGCACCCCCATCAACGGCGTCATGGGAATGCTTGAAATCATCCGGAAAAACAGAGAAGATCATGCGCGGGTAGATGACTGTCTGGAAAAGATACAGATCTCATCCAGCCATCTGCTGGTCCTGGTAAATGACGTTTTAGATATGAGTAAGCCGGAATCCGGACAGGCTGTTTTTGAAGCTGTGGATTTTGACATTTCCCAGCTGATGCTGGATGTTTCCTACCTGGTAAAAGCCCAGATCCTGGATATGGAACTGACTCACCGGACCCACAGGGAAAATATCCAGCATGTACTGCTCTCCGATTATCCACTGCAGCTGCGCCAGATCATGCTGAATCTTTTCAGTAATGCTATTAAATACAATCGGCGAGGGGGTTCTATTGATACCAGCGCAAAAGAAGTATCCTTTGATGGTGAAACTGTGATTCTGTACTTCCAGAAAAAATCCTACTCGAATCAGTTTATTCGCTGAAACGAGTAGGATTTTTAGTTACTCCTCATCCCTATCTGCTGGGTCACTTTGGATGAATTCCATGATCTGCTCATATGTCCATTTGCTCTTTGCAACTGCCGCCAGCAGTAATGCCTGATTTTCTTTTTTCTCTACTTCGCGGAGCCTTTTAAGTTCGGCTA
>CAVDQU010000239.1:0-2897 GCA_963611035.1 Agathobaculum sp. | reverse complement strand
GCTGTTCTTGGAAGCTTTTTAGCGGCTATGGCAGTGGTAAATTTAAGGACGGTTGCCATGTATACACAGGAAAGTGACAGCTACGTTGCCTGGGCCGAAGAAGCAGGATATTCCTTTGCGGAGCTGATCCACCAGCCGGTCCGGGTACTGCAGCTTTTCTATAATACAGTAGCATGGCAGGGAGAAAGCCTGTATTCGGGAATGCTGGGCGAGTCTTTGGGCAACCGGGATGCTGTGTTAAACACCCCCTATGTGATCATTTTAGTGCTTACCGCATGTTTGATATTACTGGCTCTTAAAAAGCAGGGAGAAGAGATCTTTATGAAGATAAAAGATCGGCTGTGGACCTGGTTTATCTGCCTGGTGATCTTCGCTGCGCTGATGTTTTCCATGCTCCTTGCATGGACACCGAAAAGTTCCAATATGGTCCAGGGCGTTCAGGGAAGATATATGCTTCCATTGCTTCCCATTTTCCTGTTTACCCTTAAAAGTAAGAAAGTGGTGCGGACAACGGCGGATGACAGGCTGATCCTGTATACCATGGTGGCTGCGGATGTGTATGTGATCCTGCGTATTTTTGCTGTGGTGTGCCTGAGATTGTAGTACTTTAGCTGCCATGTATAGAGAAGAAGTTGTCAGTGTCAGGTTCTGTCAGTTCTGTATGGCGGATGACATATCGCAAACAAGAGGATAAACAGTTGCAGACTTGTTGATAACGTGGTAAAATTTCCAGATGAATGTGGAAAATATATGATCGATAATATATAGTCGATAAAACAAAAAAACTAAGATCAGAAGAAAAATAAAGGAGAAACATTATGGGAAAGATTAAAGTAACAACCTGTGATATTGAAGGACTTTATGTGATCGAGCCTACTGTATTTAAAGATGAAAGAGGCTACTTCATGGAAACTTATAACCAAAACGATTTCAAGGAAGCCGGTCTGAACATGACTTTTGTTCAGGATAACCAGTCCATGTCTGTAAAAGGCGTTTTAAGAGGTCTTCATTTCCAGAAACAGTATCCTCAGGGCAAGCTGGTACGTGCAGTCCGCGGAACTGTATTTGACGTAGCAGTTGACCTGCGTTCTGACTCCAAGACCTATGGAAAGTGGTTTGGTGTAACCTTATCTGCTGAGAACAAAAAACAGTTCTACATTCCAGAAGGCTTTGCCCATGGCTTCTTAGTATTATCTGATGAGGCAGAGTTTGCTTATAAGTGTACTGACTTCTATCATCCAGGCGATGAGGGCGGTCTGTTATGGAGTGATCCGGAGATCGGTGTAGACTGGCCGATCGAACCAGGTATGGAGCTGATCATCTCTGACAAGGACAAGAAGTGGAGCGGTTTAAAGGATACTTTTAAGTTCTAGTACATCGTTTCTGTTAGGAAAAAAGTATAAGGAAATGAATTTATGAATTATGCGTTGTCTCTTTTAAAAGAGATCATTAAAAAAAGAAAACTGATATGGAATCTGGGAAAAGCGGATTTTCGAAAGCGTTTTGTAGGCTCCTATTTCGGTATTGTGTGGATGTTCATCCAGCCTATCGTTACCATTGTGATCTATGCGGTCATCTTTGGTATCGGTTTTAAGTCCCCGCCGCCTGTTCCGGGAGTCAGCTATGTGATCTGGCTGGTTCCGGGTATTATCCCCTGGTTTTTCTTCGGAGAGGCATTAAAAGTCAGCTATGTGATCTGGCTGGTTCCGGGTATTATCCCCTGGTTTTTCTTTGGAGAAGCATTAAACGGGATCACGGGCTGCCTGCAGGAATACAGTTATCTGGTTAAAAAGGTAGTCTTTAAAGTAGAGATACTGCCTATGATCAAGCTGATCTCCTGTCTGCTGGTACATGGATTTTTCGTCCTCGTTATGATGATCATGTATCTGATCGCAGGGAGAATGCCTATGATCTCCTGGATCCAGGTGATCTACTACAGCTTTGCAGCATCCATGCTGGCACTGGGACTTGGATATTTTACTTCCTCTGTAAATGTATTTTTCAAGGATATGTCCCAGATCGTAGGGATCTGCCTTCAGTTTGGTATCTGGATGGCGCCGATCATGTATCATGAGTCCATGTTTACCAACCGTTTACCATGGATCGAACCATTATTTAAGATCAATCCATTTTATTACATTGTAACCGGTTATAAGGACAGTATGATCACAGGCAACTGGTTTTGGGAGAGACCGAAACTGACGATTTATTACTGGGTCTTCACTCTTTTAGTATTTGGAGTGGGACTTAAGATGTTTAAGAAGCTGCGGCCGCATTTTTCCGATGTGCTGTAAGCTGTAAAGTAACAATATGTCTGGGCAATAGAACAGGCAGATAAAGGAAGATGATTTACCCTCAGTGCAAAAAGAGATCATATTCATTTTGTACCGGGGGTATTTTAATGAGGTGATAAGGTGATAAGCAGGATCGAAGTTGGCTGGCGCCAGGGGGAAAAAGAGGGAACGATCCCGGTAGATGTGGTATATTCCAAACGGAGGACCATTGGGCTGGAGGTGCAGGCAGACGGGAAAGTGCTGATCCGGGCGCCAAAAGGGATCACCCAAAAGGTGCTTATGGATTTTGTCAATGAGCGCCAGGAATGGATCGTGGAAAAATGGTTTCTCATTGAAAAACACCGCCGCAAAAAGGCAGAAGCCCCAAAGCCTGACTATGAAGGACATCCAGAGGTAGAAGCTTTTTACCGCCGCGCCGCCAGAAAAAAGATCACAGAGCGGACTGCCTGGTATGCAAAGATCATGGGCGTCACCTATGGCCGCATCAGCATCCGCGCTGCCAAAACACGCTGGGGCAGCTGCAGCGGGGAAGGAAACTTAAATTTCCACTGGAAACTGATCCTTATGCCGTCGGAAATACTGGACTATGTAGTAGTCCACGAA
>CAVDQU010000238.1:1574-2928 GCA_963611035.1 Agathobaculum sp. | reverse complement strand
TGATATTGAAAACATCGGAAAGACTGCACGTCACGGTACTTTCTTTGAAATGTTAGGAAACTTCTCTTTCGGTGATTACTTTAAGACAGAAGCCATTCACTGGTCCTGGGAATTCTTAACAGAAGTAGTTGGTCTGGATCCAGACCGTCTGTATCCATCTGTTTACCAGGATGATGACGAGGCATTTGATATCTGGAACAAGGAGATCGGTATCGCTCCGGAGCGTATCTTCCGCTTTGGAAAGGAAGACAACTTCTGGGAGCATGGTTCAGGTCCTTGCGGTCCATGTTCTGAGATCTACTATGACAGAGGCGAGAAGTACGGCTGCGGCAAGCCAGGATGTACTGTAGGCTGCGAGTGCGACCGTTACATTGAAGTATGGAACAACGTATTCAGCCAGTTTGACAATGACGGCCATGGCCATTATTCTGAACTGAAGCAGAAGAACATTGATACAGGTATGGGTCTGGAGCGTCTGGCAGTTGTTGTTCAGGACGTTGACTCCCTGTTTACCGTAGATACCAACAAGGCTCTCTTAGACAGAGTATGTGCTCTTTCCAACAAGGAATACCAGAAAGACCATGAGACCGATGTTTCCCTTCGTATCGTTACAGACCATATCAAGTCCTGTACTTTTATGATCTCTGACGGTATCATGCCTTCTAATGAAGGAAGAGGCTATGTTCTGCGCCGTCTGCTGCGTCGTGCAGCACGTCATGGAAGAAAGCTTGGCATCGAAGGCAAGTTCCTTGCAGATCTTTCCAAGACTGTTATTGAGCTTTCCAAGGACGGATATCCAGAACTGGAAGAGAAGCAGTCCATGATCTTTAAGGTACTGACCGAAGAAGAAGATAAGTTCAACAAGACCATTGACCAGGGCCTGGCTATCTTAGCTGAGATGGAAGACGCTATGGCAGCTGCCGGTGAGAAGACTCTTTCCGGTGAGAACGCATTTAAACTGTATGATACTTACGGCTTCCCTGTAGACCTGACTAAGGAGATTCTGGAAGAAAAGGGCTGCACCGTTGATGAAGACGGCTTTGCAGCAGCTATGAAGGAGCAGAAGGAAAAAGCCCGTAAGGCACGTAAGACTACCAACTACATGGGTGCAGACGTTACTGTATATCAGTCTATTGACGCTGCGATCACCTCTGAGTTTGTAGGCTATGATAAATTAGATGTAGACTCCAAGCTCTCTGTTCTGACTACAGAAGATGAGATCGTAGAAGCTTTAACAGACGGTCAGAGAGGAACCATTATCACAGACCAGACCACATTCTACGGAACCATGGGCGGTCAGCAGGGCGATAAGGGTACCATCTCCAGTGCAAACGGTGAGTTTAAGGTAGAAGAG
>CAVDQU010000238.1:0-1564 GCA_963611035.1 Agathobaculum sp. | reverse complement strand
GGGTGGAAAGATCGGCCATGTAGGTGTTATGACAAAGGGAATGTTAAGCGTTGGCGAGACTGTTACCCTATCTGTATGCCCGAAGAACCGTGCATTAACAAGCAAGAACCACAGTGCTACCCACTTACTGCAGAAGGCACTGCGTACTGTATTAGGAAGCCATGTTGAACAGGCTGGTTCCTATGTAGATGCAGGACGTCTCCGTTTTGACTTTACCCACTTCTCCGCTATGACTCCAGAGGAGATCAAGAAGGTAGAAGATATTGTAAATGAAGAGATCCAGGCAGCACTTCCGGTTGTAACTGAGATCATGTCCTTAGATGAGGCAAAGAAGACCAGCGCTATGGCACTGTTTGGTGAGAAGTATGGCGAAAAGGTACGTGTTGTAAAGATGGGAGATTTCTCCACAGAGCTTTGCGGCGGTACCCACGTAGCAAATACCAGTACCATCGGATACTTCAAGATCCTTTCTGAGGCAGGTATCGCAGCTGGCGTAAGACGTATTGAGGCTCTTACCTCTGACGGTCTGATGAAGCATTATGCAGAGGTTGAAGCAGAACTCCACGAGGCAGCTAAGGCGGCTAAGACAACTCCTGCAGCTCTTACAGCTAAGATCCAGTCTCTGTTAGATGAGATCAAGGCATTAAACTCTGAAAATGAGAAGTTAAAGAGCAAGATGGCAAATGACTCCTTAGGAGATGTATTAAGCCAGGTAAAAGAAGTAAACGGCGTTAAGGTACTTGCTTCCAAGGTAGCTGATGTAGATATGAACGGTCTTAGAAACCTGGGCGACCAGTTAAAGAATAAGATCGGTGAAGGTGTGGTTGTGATCGCTTCCGTTATGGACGGAAAAGTAAGCTTAATGGCAACTGCAACTGATGAGGCTCAGAAGAAGGGCGCTCACGCAGGCAACCTGATCAAGGCTATTGCAGGTCTTGTAGGTGGCGGCGGCGGCGGCCGTCCAAATATGGCTCAGGCCGGCGGAAAGAATCCTGCAAGCATTGAAGAAGCCTTAAAAAAAGCCGTAGAAGTAGTAGAAGAACAGACCAAATAAGCCTGTTTGAATAAAAAGTGCAGAAAACCCGGAAAAATAATAAAATTTTTCTTGACGTATGGGAATTTTATGCTATAATCATAGCAGTGCTAAAAATACCCAAACAGTTGTATTATGCACAATTACACAACTGGAGGGAGGTTAGGTGTGAGCGATGTCAAACGTAATTGTTAAAGATAACGAAAGCCTGGACAGCGCTTTACGCAGATTCAAAAGAAACTGCGCAAAGGCAGGTATTCAGCAGGAGATTCGTAAAAGAGAGCATTATGAGAAGCCGAGCGTAAGACGTAAAAAGAAGTCTGAAGCGGCAAGAAAGCGCAAGTACAACTAATAAGCGTACAGGGGCTGTTCCTTTGGGGACGGCTCCTTTTTCTTTTTGTACATCTGGTTCCCGGAGAAAAACCGGTTGCGGGATAAAGATGGGCGTATTATACTAAGGGAGAACCGCAGATCGTACTGTAAAAAATATATAACAGCATTCTGCGAAAATAATTGTCCGCCGTATATGAA
>CAVDQU010000237.1:0-2960 GCA_963611035.1 Agathobaculum sp. | reverse complement strand
TTTAAAGCTTTTGGAGGTAATGTGATGAATATTGATTCCATTAAAAACGGCATTTTAAACGGTGACTTAGAGCCGGGACAGCTCTACTCCGAAACAAAACTGTCCGCCAAAATAGGAATTTCCCGGACCCCCATGCGTGAAGCCCTCCAGTGTTTAAGCCAGGACGGCTATATCACCATTATACCTAGCAAAGGCTTTATGATCCGCCGGTTAAATGAAAAGGATATGAAAGACAGTATCCAGATTCGCTGCGCTATTGAAGGCTTCTGTACCACTGTGATTGCTTCACAGACAGATACAAAAGAAGGAAAGCAGCTGCTTCGCAGCCTGAAAATGGTTCTGGATAATATGGAAGATGCATTAAGCTCTGATTCCCTGGAAGATTTCATCTCCTACGATCACCAGTTCCATCTTTTAATTGTCAATTATCTCCACAATGATGAATTCAACCAGATCTTCCAGCGCCTGCTGTATCTGATCCATCTGACCTCCCAGGATGCCCTTTCCGCAGAAGGACGTATCCAGGGAACCATAGATGAACATCTGGCTTACTACGATGCATTAAAAGCCGGAGATGGGCAGAAAGCTTATACTATTATGATCGGACATTTGATGATGCCTCTTAAGGTACATGGAAAGAAATGATCTGAAACTATGAAATACTGAACAAACAAAGCAGATACTGCAAAAGCCGCCTGGATGGGCGGCTTTTTTGCGTTCATGACGGTTGGGTTGCATCCCGTTTTCTGACCGGCTTTCTGCGTTTTCTGATCCTTAACCTTCCAATTCTCTTACCAGATTCACCATTTCAATGGCGCCAAGAGCACAGTCATATCCCTTATTTCCTGCTTTTGTTCCTGCACGTTCAATGGCCTGTTCAATGTTATCTGTGGTCAGTACTCCAAACATGACCGGAATATCACTTGCCAGGGAAACATTGGCAATTCCTTTTGATACCTCGCTGCAAACATAATCATAATGGCTGGTAGCTCCTCTTATAACAGCGCCCAGGCAGATCACAGCGTCATATTTTCCGCTTTTTGCCATTTTAGAGGCGATCAGCGGGATCTCAAAAGCTCCTGGAACCCATGCAAGGTCGATATCCTCATCTTTTACATCATGGCGCACCAGGCCGTCTCTGGCCCCTGCTACCAGTTTGGATACGATAAATTCGTTAAATCTGGCTGCCACGATTCCTACTTTGATCTCTTTTGCTACTACTTTTCCTTCTAATGTACGCATATTCTTTATTTCCTTTCTTATTCTGTATAATATCTGAGTCAAAATACCTTTTGACCCCAACATCAAGTGTATTTAACAGCTTTACCTATTACCTACTGCAGCATATGTCCCATACGGATCTTTTTAGTCTGGAGATAAAAATGGTCATATTCTGTTTCCTGCATCTGAATCGGCACCCGCTCTGTGATCTTAAGACCAAAAGCAGACAGCTGATATACTTTGTCCGGGTTATTGGTCAGCAGGCGCATGCTCCTTACTCCCAGGTCACGCAAGATCTGTGCGCCGATATAATACTCTCTCTCATCTCCCTTAAAACCAAGAGCCAGATTGGCCTCCAGAGTATCCATTCCCTGTTCCTGCAGCTCATAGGCCCTTAATTTGTTGATCAGGCCAATACCTCTGCCTTCCTGGCGCATATACAGCAGGATGCCTCTGCCCTCTTTTTCGATCTGAGTCATGGCTGATGCAAACTGCTGACCGCAGTCACAGCGCAGGGAACCAAACACATCTCCTGTAAGGCATTCTGAATGGACTCTGCAAAGCACATCTTCCCCATTTCCTATATCTCCTTTTACAAGTGCCACATGATGTTCACCATTTAACCGGTTTATGTAGCCATAAGCTGTAAATACGCCGTATTTTGTAGGCATCTTGGTGATAGTCACCCGCTCTACCAGCTGTTCATGGACTTTTCTGTATTCCTGAAGGTCTTTAATGGTGATAAACTTGATATTCCATTTTTTTGCCAGTTCCTTTAACTGGGGAGTCCGCATCATGGTTCCGTCTTCTTTCATGATCTCGCAGCACAGACCGCACTCCTTTAAACCAGCCAGGCGGCAAAGATCTACGGTGGCCTCGGTATGACCGTTGCGCTCTAAAACACCATTTTTCTTTGCAAGAAGGGGGAACATATGGCCTGGACGTCTGAAATCCTCCGGCTTTGCATCTTCTGCCACGCACCGCATAGCAGTGATAGACCGCTCTGCTGCAGAAATGCCAGTAGTGGTGTCTACGCAGTCGATGGATACGGTAAATGCAGTTTCGTGATTATCGGTATTCTTAGTTACCATCTGGGGCAGTTTTAATTTCTCCACATAGGCCTCTGACATCGGCATGCAGATCAGGCCTTTTCCGTGGATCGCCATGAAATTAATGTTTTCTGTGGTTGCAAATTCCGCTGCACAGATAAAATCCCCTTCATTTTCCCGGTCCGGATCATCGGTCACAAGAATCAATTTTCCCTGTCTTAAATCTTCCAGCGCTTCCTCTACTGTATTAAATCCATTTTCTGTATTCTTTATCTGATCCATGGTATTTCTCCTCTCTTTTAATAGCCATTAATATCCGTATTGTGCCAGTTTCTCTCTTGTTATTCCGCGAGTTTTTTTCTCACTTGTTTTCATTGTGTTTTCCCGAGATTTTTCCTCACGCATAAACTTTTCCACATATTTTCCTACAATATCATTTTCCAGATTCACCAGGTCTCCTGCTCTGCGCTCTCCCAAGGTGGTAACAGTCCGTGTATGTGGTATGGTGGAAACGGAAAATGATGTCTGTGTTACTTTCGCTACCGTAAGGCTGATGCCGTCAATGGCAATAGAACCTTTTTCTACGATATATCGAAGGATCTGCGGCGGTGCCTCTATGGTATACCAGATTGCCAGACTGTCTTCTTTTATCTCTGTGATCTTTCCCGTGCCGTCAATATGACCAGATAC
>CAVDQU010000236.1:0-2971 GCA_963611035.1 Agathobaculum sp. | reverse complement strand
AGCTCGCGCATAAGTCTGCGTAAATGATGGATTTCATCGAGGCTAAAACCGCACTTGAAATGTTTTTGCAAAAGCACAATACCCTCTGTCCGTCTCTATGGGCGGAATTTTCTGTTTATTGGAAAAAACGGGGTGATGGGTAGTGTCAAATGATCTATGAAAAAATGGGCTAAAAAAACAGCTCAGTTGAACCTTGAAAATTGCAGATATTTTTAGTCTGAGACCCAGGGACGCCACCCTTGACGGCACACAAAAGAACTGCTGTAGGTATTCTACCGACGGCGAAGAACTAAAGAACAGTTAGGTTTTCTTCCATCGGGCACAGCAGTGTAGCAGTTCTTTTATGTGCCATCAAGGGCAGGCCGGAAGCAAGGCTTCCGGTGGCTGTTTTCTTACCTCGGGCTCGGAATCTAAGAACAGTCAGAGCCTTCGGCTTGAAGCTTTTGAATGGTCTTCTGACCAAGAAAGATGAGAAGCTGCCATTTACCCGGCATGTTATCCGCACCGTTTAGCAGATCAACTTTATTGAGTGGCTGATAGCGGCTGTGTTTGTGGGGACGGAGGAAGTTGTAATAGGCCACCCACAAAGCCAGGTCATAACTGGCACCATCGTAGCTGTCAAAGCCATTTGTGGGACGGTAGGAAGCTTTGTAGGTACGGTTTAACCGTTCTATCATCTGCTTATAGGGGCGGAATTTTTTAGAGACAGCATCTTCGTTCGTCAGGCCGATTACCTGTGTGATGTTGAAGTGGAAGTTATCCTTGAAATTTTTGGCAAACTCCATTGCAGCCAGTGGATATGCACTGTAACCGTCAGCGATGAACTTAAAGTTTTCCGGCAGCTTTGTGAGATGGCGGAAAGCCATCCGTATGGCGAGGATGCAGGGGCCGACGCTGCGGGTGTCAGACACCCGGTAACCGATAATGGATCGGCTTGCGGCATCCATGATAAACCAGATATAAGCCTTGATGCCACGGATCTTGATGTACGTTTCATCGGCAGTGAAGACGCTGCCGGATTTGTAATCGTAGTTATCGACAAAGGGCTTGATGCAGACGGCGGCTGTTTTGCAATAGTTGGCGACCTGCTGATGGGAGACACTGATGTTAAAAAGGTCTTTAAGTGCCTGGGATGTTCTACGCAGTGAAAGCCCCAGATTCACATGCATGGTGAGACAGAGGGACATGATGTAGGCGTTATGTCTGGAGAATCTGAGGGAAGATGCGTTCTTTGGCAGGGAGTTTAAGTCCATGGCAAAGAAATCCACAGTGAATTCACGGTAGATATAGTGCAGCTTGTATTTGTTTTTACCGTAGTCTTCCGAAAGATCTTCTGGATCAACTTTTAACAGCTGGTGAAGATAGTAGGGACATTTCGGGTTCACGCATTTATGTATGCGGAAGAACTTCCGGTCTTTCTTTGGAACAAGGGTATGTCCACAATGAGGGCACATCAGTCTGACCGGTGTTGTAACGGAGTCACCGGAAGTAAAAGTCTGACCACAGACTTTGCACTGGTACTGTCCGTTTCCACCATTATTGTCGTAGATGAAGTGGTGCGGGGCACCGCATACGGGGCAGACCACATCTTCGGGAATGGAATTACCATTCCGGCGCTGGACAGGTCTGAGCGGCTTTTTGTATTTCCACTGGTAGTATTCCAGGAGGAACTGCCAGTCCTGTTTGATAAAGGTTTTGATGACAGGGAGCTGATCGATCTTTAATTTCTGATATCCTGGGGAATGGGAATCATCAAAAGCCCACTGCCTGAGGGGAAGGTATCTGCAGATAAAATTTAAAAGCCAGCAGATTTGTTTATGTTGGTATTGAATAAGACGAAGTAAATAAAGTATAATGTCCATGAGCATTGCTCCTTTGTTAGATTAGAAGTTTGGTCACGGATAATTATAACAAAAATGGAGGTCAATGCTCTTTTTATTTGCAAACCTCCGATAAATCAAGGTTTTAATGGCATTAGAACAATAAAAAAAGAGGTAGTTTTTGACACTACCGAATCCAGAGAGGAGAAAAGAGTATGAAAAAGAATCTCAAAAGATGGCTGGCTCTGTTGCTCGCGATCGCGATGATCGTAACAAGTGGCGCTTTCACGAATCTGACCTATCTGCGTGCAACAGATAGCGAGACTCCGGAAGCCGCTGCATCCGCAGAGACCCAGCAGGAAACCAAGACTGAGGAGAAAGAAAAAGAGAAGAAACAGGAAGTCAAGGTCGAGGCCAAGGACGACAAGGCCGCCGAAGAGGCCAAGAAAGCTGAAGAGGAAGCCAAAGCAAAGGCTGAAGCCGAAGCTAAAGCAGCAGAGCAGAAGAAAGCTGAGGAAGGATCCACAGCCGAAGAACAGAAAAAGGCCGAGGAAACAGCAAAAGCTGACGACCAGAAAGCAGATGAATCTGCAGAAACCGCAAAATCCAGCGGGGAAACCAGCGCAGCAGAAAGTGTAATTCCGGCAGAAGTTATACAGGAAGATCAGCAGGCTGGTGAATCCGTAAAGAAAGAAAATAAAGAGCAGACCCCTGAACAGAGTCAGGTAGAAGAGACAGCTCCGGAAGAAAGCAAGACGGAAGAAGCCGAAGTAAAGACATACGAAGTTAAAATAGAAAAACCGGATGTTGAAGGTGGCTCTGTTAAAGTATGGTCTGACGGTGACAAAACAGATGTATCCAATGGCGGTACACAGACTGTAAAAGAAGGTCAGACTTTAAATATCCAGATCACAACCAAAGAAGGCTACGCTGTAGAAAAGGTTACCGATCAGGATGGAAAGACCATCGAAGCAAAAGAAATCAAAGATAATACATACAGCTACGAGCTGAACGATGTTAAAGAAAATAAAACACTGAATATTTCATATAAAGAGGAGAAACAGGACGAAGTTGCTTACCCGGCATTCAGTTACAGTGGAAGCAAGGATGGCGTGACAGCCAATATCTCCGCACCGGAAGGTGTCTTCCCG
>CAVDQU010000235.1:0-3042 GCA_963611035.1 Agathobaculum sp. | reverse complement strand
TCCATACTCCGACCTCTCTTTCCCCTTCTGTTCCTGCTCCACAATCCGCTTTCCAATCTGCCAGTATGTCAGTACTATTGCCCTATTTGCAGCCTGATAAGCATATTTTTGTCCCGATGTGATAATTTGTTTTATATCGTCTAACGCTGCCTGATATTCTACAACCTCATTTTCTCTTTTCATACACCTACCTCAATTCCTTCTCTTGCTTCTTCTGCATCCTCATCCGGCATTTTTGCAAAATCAAAATCAGTGTTTCCTGCATTAATCTCACCATTATTTATGTAATTACACAGATTTTCGGAAATATAGCGATAGAACATCGTGCCAAGGACATAATTTTTGAAGTCCCAAGCTATCTGACTACGCCTGCGGCTGGCTGATACTGCCATAAACCTGCTGTACCTGGTTTTTCAGTTCATCGTAGTAGTCGAAATGGATCAGGACCAGTTTATCATCGATCTGGCGGACGTACCAGTCGGAATGATGGGCAGTTCCATCGCCGAAATCATAGGAAGTCTTGCAGTAACGGTAGTTGTAGCCGCCAAGGTTTACTTCACCGGAAGCGTCTACCTTATAGCCATCTGTTCCGCCATAGTTTACTACTGCATCCATAAAGCGGTCCAGCTCCATGTCTGCGCCTGTGAAATCTACTGTGATGCGGTAGCTTAATTCCGGATCGTTTACATCTACATGTTCACCGCCTACCAGGGCATAGGTCTGGGCACTGCCGTTTCCGATCATGACAGTGGCTGCTTCCGGGAAGGAAAGGGTCATATCGGCCCAGTAGTTGGTATAGGTATTTCCTTCCAGTTTTCCAAGGGAATAATCCAGAGCCGTTCTTTCGCTTCCAGCGATCATATTTCCCTTATCATCAAAAGTGTACTGGGTTCCGTTAATGGATTTGGTCACAGAAGTTACCATATGGCCGCTTTCATCTGCATACTTCCAGCCGCCGTTTTCCTGTACCCAGGCGCTGCGCTCAATGTTTCCATTTCCATCCAGATGATAGGTAAGACCATTTTCATCCTGTTCCCAGCAGTTTAATGCCAGCTGTCCGTCTGCCTTTTTGTACTGCCAGTTTTCTCCGTTTTTATACCAGCCCTCCACACCTGTGTATGGTTTTAAAAGGCCTAAAAAGGCTGCCGCACGCTGTGCCTGGTCAGAAGAATAGGTCTGGCAGAGCACATAGATCTGGTCTCCTGTGCTGCGGATATAGAAATCATTGACCAGCATTTTCTCCATCTGATCTAAAAAGGTCTGGGCCTGTGCTTTCTGCTTTTCAGATAACTGACCGGACTCTAAGCGTTTGCGCATGGAATCTGCCATCATTTTTCCGTAGTTTACCTTCAGATATTCATAATCAGCTGCTCCCAGCCTTACCGTGCCACTTTCCGTCTGTTCCGGATCCAGACCAGACTCTGCCAGGTCTGCTTTTAAAGCTGCTACGCTAAATGGCTGTCCGGAGCCGTCATCTGCCGGCATTACCAGGGCTGTATTGATGATATAACTTTTATTGGTCTCATCTACCATGGAAGCGGCAAAATCCACTTTGCCTCCATTTTCCACCAGGCCTGCTACCAGCTCACCGGAAAGTGCAGAGGAAGCACCGCTTCTGTCTACCTTGTATTCTGCAGGTACAGACAGTTCAAAGCCGCCGAAACGGCTGGTAACATTCTGGCCATTGATATAACTTAAACCCAGCGGGTCCGCAAAAGCCGCAAAAGCGCCCGCTGCCGCCAGTGACATTCCAAGTGCCAGTGTCAGCACGCTTCTTGATAAAGTACGTTTTTTCATGTATGTTTCTCCTTATCATTTCTGATTCAACTTATGTGCTCTCAGAATCTCTGAGAGTACATCTCAAAAAAAGTGGGGGCCGACCCAGGCAAAATACCTGTGGAACAGCCCCCGCAACTCTGTGTCGTGCTTCTTATTGTACTATTTATTCTGCTTTCTGTCCAGCCATGATCATCATGATCTCATTACTGCGGTTTACAAAGTTTGTCATACGCTCCGGTGACAGCTGACCATGTGCCAGATTTGCCAGGTCATACAGCTGCTCGCAGATCTTGGCTGTATTTTCGCCATCTTTGTTCTCCAGAACATATTTAACCAGCGGATGATTTGCATTTAATACAAGGGTCTGTCCATGCCGCCCATGCTGTACATCTTCATCATATCCTGCATACGTCTTGTTTCCTCAGATACAGTGATCATAGATGCAACAGCTGCATTCTTCATCTTCTCAACCTTGATATCCAGCTTGTCATTATTTAAGACCTTCTTAAATACCTCTGTCAGCTCTTCGCTGGTCTTCTTAAAGGCTTCGTCATCTTCCTTTACTTCTTCCTTGAAGGAAGCATTTAAGTCGGTATCAATACGCAGGAACTTAAGTCCTTCATGCTTCTGCTCTACATGGCTGATAAATGGATTATCAATAGCAGCAGGCATGATCACTGCGTCAATGCCCTCTTCCTTAAACAGGTTGATATACTGGCTCTGCTCTTTTTCGTTGGTTACATAGAAAATGGTATTTTCATGCTTTTCCTTGTTCTCTTCCAGGCAGTCATTTAAGGTAAGATACTTGCCTTCCAGGTTCTTATACAGGATATAATCGCCCATCTTCTCAGCAAACTTCTCATCCTTGATATAACCAAACTTGATAAATGGAGCAATATCGTCCCAATATTTCTCATAGTTCTCACGGTCTGTCTTGCACATGCCGGACAGCTTATCTGCTACCTTCTTGGTAATGTAATCGGAGATCTTCTTTACAAAGCCATCGTTCTGCAGGGCACTACGTGATACGTTAAGAGGCAGATCAGGACAATCAATAACGCCCTTTAACAGCATCAGGAACTCAGGGATAACTTCCTTGATGTTATCAGCGATAAATACCTGGTTGTTGTAAAGTTTAATAGTTCCCTCTAAGCTGTCATATTCCATGTTGATTTTCGGGAAGTATAAGATACCCTTTAAGTTAAACGGATAATCCATGTTCAGGTGGATCCAGAACAACGGTTCCTTGTAATCCCTGAATAC
>CAVDQU010000234.1:0-3060 GCA_963611035.1 Agathobaculum sp. | reverse complement strand
CACCATTTCTCTCATGCCAGCCCTGCTCCCAGCCATCATTGGCCATACGGATAAAGCCCTGTACAAATTCTGCATCTAAAAATTTCATAAATCTTCCTTCCTATTCTGCCAAGCCCTAAATCATTGATTTTACTGGCTTTGACAATTTTTATTTACCTTACGCTCTTTTAAGAAGAACATTCTGTTCATATGTCTTAATTGCTTCAAACCAGGACTGATCTGCCTGCACACCACACTGACGGCAGTATTCATTCCATACATCCCCTAACGGATACATTTTCAGTTCTTCCTGCATCATCATTAGTTCTGTCATTTTTCCTTTATCCTGAAGATCCTTTAACATTTCTGAGGGCGTTAAAAGAGCGGAAAGCAATGCCTTCTGCACACTTCTGAAACCAACAGTCCATGCACTGATCCTGTTAATGCTGGCATCAAAATAATCCAGTGCAATATATACACGGTCAAGTACCTTATTTCTAACGATCTCTTTTGCGATTTCTTTTGTCTCATCATCAAATAATACTACATGATCACTGTCCCAGCGCACCGGACGGGTCACATGAAGGGCAATCTCCGGGAAGAAGCATAAAAGAGCCGGGATCTTATCCGAAACCACTTCCGTTGGATGATAATGCCCATTATCCATCAGAGGAAGCACATTTTTGTGCGTTGCTGCAAAAGATAAAGTAAATTCTGCTGAACCAGCGGTATAAGATTCAACGCCGATCCCGAATACCTTTGATTCAACGCAGGGTTTTACCAGCCTGGGATCAAAAGGTTCTTCTAAAATAGCTTCAATGGACTCTTTGTAACGCATACGCGGTCCCATTCGGTCAGCAGGAATATCTTTATATCCGTCTCCTGTCCAAATGTTCATTACACATGGAACTCCTGTTTCCTGGGCAAAATACTGTGAAATACGGATGCAGGCTTTTCCATGACGGATCCAGAATTCTCTTGTTTCTTTATCAGGACTTGATAAGGTCAGTCCGTCTTTTACTTTTTCATGTGAAAAGAATGTAGGGTTAAAATCGATCCCCATATCATGCTTTTTTGCAAATTCCACCCATTTTTTAAAATGTTTTGGCTCCAAAGCATCTCTGTCTACACGCTCTCCTTCTTCAAAAATGGCATAGCTTGCATGGATGTTCAGCTTTTTCTTTCCAGGCATCAGCCTCATGGCAAATTCCATATCAGCCATTAATTCTTCCGGTGTTCTGGCCTTTCCCGGATAATTGCCCGTTGTCTGGATGCCTCCGGTCAGAGGACCATCCTGGTCAAACCCCTTTACATCATCTCCCTGCCAGCAGTGAAGAGATACCGGGATCTTTTTTAATATTTCAATAGCTTTGTCTGTATCTACCCCCACCTTGCTGTAACGTTCCTTTGCTGCCTCATAACATGTATTCTGGTTCATGAACTCTCTCCTTTACTATTTTTTCATGGTCTTTTATTATATTTGCCTTTTAATATTTGCGGATTGAAAATGAATCCCAACACAGATTTCCATCTTTTACCTGCATTCCATTTTCAAAACGCCATACCTCTTCCAGAACTATTCTTCCCTGTTCTATATGGCCTAATATATGACGTCCGCTGGATGCCCCGATATCAATTGCCAGATAATAATTTTTCATTTTGCTTCTCCTGTTCCCCTTGTTTGTTTTCATTTTAAATATTTTGTTATTAGAAAAAAGGACAGTTTTTGTCTAAAAAACTGTCCTCTTTTGCAAACATGCTTTATAATGGATTTAAAAAGAAAAATGGTCTATATAAGCCTGAGACCGGGAAAGGATTTTATGACACCGCAGCTTTTAAATGAATTAAGTCAGATCACAGAAGAAGAAAAACAGATTTTAAACGGCCAGAAAAATATTGATCATGATCTGTATTCTAACAGTCCTTCTTTTCGCATTGCCAGTGAAAAGATGCTGAGAGAAAACCAGCTGATCCGGGTACGTCCTCATACACGTTTTGTTCATTTTCCCAAACACACTCATAATTATGTAGAAATGGTATATATATGTTCTGGAACAACGACCCACAAGATCAACGAAACCACTATCACTCTTCACACTGGGGAGCTGCTTATTTTAAATCAGCATGCATTTCAGGAGATCCTTCCTGCTGGAAAAGAAGATGTGGCTGTTAATTTTATCATTCTTCCAGAATTTTTTGACCAGACGCTGACCATGTTAGGTTCAGAACAGAGCATGCTCCGTGACTTTATTGTTGGCTGTCTGCAAACTGCTGATTCTCCCCTGTCTTATCTTCACTTTAAGGTTTCGGATATCCTTCCGATCCAGAACCTTCTGGAAAATCTGATCTGGACCATTTTTCATGATCTTCAAAACAAGCGGCTGATGAACCAGATCACCATGGGACTTCTTTTTTTACAGCTGTTGGATCATATGGATCGTATGGAAGCAGGACACACTCTTTATGAACAGGACATCCTGCTTCAGGTATTCCAGTATATTGAAGAGCATTACCGTGACGGAGAACTAAGTCTGTTAGCTGATCAGCTTCATTGTGATTTCACATGGCTTTCCCGAACCATACGTCGCCTTTCCGGTCACACCTATACAGAACTGGTACAGAAAAAGCGGCTGAATCAGGCTTGTTTTCTCCTGCGTTCAACCGCTCTTTCCATACTGGATATCAGTATGGCAGTAGGATATGAAAATTTTAGTTATTTTCACCGGATCTTTAAAGCTGCTACCGGTCAGACTCCCAGGCAATACCGAATTTCGCCTTCTTCCTTACCAGTTTCCCATACTTAAAACAGTTTTCTTCCTTCTGCATATTTACCAACTACTTCTCTCTCATCTCCCAGATAGATGATCCGCTCCAGTCTCTGTTTTACAGTCAGGGGCTGGGGATGTTCTAAACGGCTGTCATCACAGACAATCGCATCAAATTCATAGCCCGGTTCAAAGCTTCCTACTTTTCCAAAGAAAGCTCCGCCGCCTTTAGTTGCCATATAAAATGCTTCCTCAATGGTAAGCGGTTTTAAAGTATCATCTAACAGACGCCAGCGAAGCTTAGATGCCTGAATAG
>CAVDQU010000233.1:0-3065 GCA_963611035.1 Agathobaculum sp. | reverse complement strand
CAATACAGTAAAGGAATTAAAGCCGTCTGCACCAGGTGCTGAGTTTGTAGAAGGAAAGCTTCTTAACAGAGCAAATAAGCAGGAAATTGAAAAGTGGGTAAAGTCTTTATAAAATAAAGGAGAAACAGCATTATGAAGAAAGTAGTTCAGACAGCAGGAAGAAATGCATTAGGAACATTTGCTCCTGATTTTGCACATTATAATGATGATGTCCTTTTTGGGGAAAACTGGAACAATCAGGACATTGACCTGAAAACAAGAAGTATTATAACCGTTGTAGCATTAATGGCTTCCGGAATTACCGATTCTTCTTTAAAATTTCATTTACAGAATGCAAAGGCACATGGTGTAACACAGAAAGAGATTGCGGCTGTTATCACCCATGTTGCTTTTTATGCAGGCTGTCCAAAGGGCTGGGCTGTATTTAACCTGGCAAAGGAAGTTTGGGCAGATAATGAGGGAGACCTTCCATACGAAGATGAGGCTATGAGAGCCCACGCAAAGGAAATGGTATTCCCCATCGGTGCGCCAAATGACGGATTTGCACAGTATTTCTCTGGTAAAAGCTATCTGGCACCTGTATCTACCAGCCAGGTTGGTATTTTTAATGTAACATTTGAGCCAGGCTGCCGCAACAACTGGCACATCCACCACGCAAAGAGCGGCGGCGGTCAGATCTTAGTCTGTGTTGCAGGCCGTGGCTATTATAAGGAAGAAGGAAAAGAAGCCATTGAAATGAAACCAGGCGACTGCATCAACATTCCTGCAGAAGTAAAGCACTGGCATGGCGCAGCACCAGATAGTTGGTTCAGCCATCTTGCTGTTGAGGTACCTGGTGTTGATACATCTAATGAATGGTGCGAGCCGGTTTCTGATGAGGAATATGGCAAGCTGAAGTAATCATAAAAATGTATATTATTTTTAAAAAGTTTTTGAAAGTCAGAGTGGGCGATAACTGCCTGCTCTGATTTTTCTTTTGCGGAACCTGTGGGTATAAGGTATAATGTTGATAGAAAAATGTTTATAGAAAAAGCAAGTCATTATAAATAAGACCAGAAGAGGAAAATATATGGATTTAAGAGTGCTGCGTTATTTTCTTACAGTGGCAAAGGAGCAGAGCTTTACAAAAGCTGCAAAACAGCTGCATATTACACAGCCTACACTTTCCAGGCAGCTGGCGGCACTGGAAGTTGACCTGGGGGTGGAATTGTTTGACCGGAGCGGCCATGGGATCACGTTGACCAATGAGGGACTGCTCCTTAAAAGGCGTGCTTTGGAAATGGTGGATCTGGAGGACAAGATCATCAGTGAGTTTAAGGGCGTTGACGGGATCATTGACGGGACTATTACTGTAGGCTGCGGGGAGTTTATGGCAGTGGAGATATTTGCGCAGATCTGCAGGATCTACAAAGAGAAATACCCTATGGTCCGTTTTGCTATACATACAGGAACGGCTGATACGATTTATGAAATGATGAACAAGGGACTGGTTGATATTGGTCTGTTTTTAGAGCCTGTGAATACAGAAGGTCTGGATTATATCCGCATTCAGGGAAGTGACCATTGGGTGGTAGGAATGAAGCCGGATGATCCACTTGCAGGAAAAGAATATATTACAAAAGAAGCCCTTGTTGGGCTGCCGCTGATCCTTCCGGAACGGCTGACAGTTCAGAGCGAGATCGCCAACTGGTTTGGAAAAGATTTTGACCGGTTAAATATTGCATTTACCAGTAATCTGGGGACTAATGCAGGGGTTATGGCTCTTCATGGGCTTGGATATCCTGTTTCTGTGGAAGGGGCAGGAAGGTACTGGAGAAAAGATCTGCTGATCCAAAAGAAACTGTATCCGGAGCTTAAGACCAGCACAGTAATCGCATGGAGAAGAAATATACCTTATTCAGTGGCAGTGAGCAAACTGATCGAGGAGATCAAGCGGTTTAAAGCCTGAATGAATATTGACTAAGATGGACAGAAAGGAACTATTTATGGGAGAAAAAAGTATAGGTGCTGTAATGGAAAGCAGAAGAAGCATCCGCAAATATACAGACCAGAAGGTCAGCCATGACCAGATCGAAGAGATCGTGAAAGCAGCGTCACTGGCTCCGTCAGCGAAAAATCGTCAGCCATGGAAATATCTGGTATATGAGGGTAAAGCAAAAGAGGAGCTGCTTACAGCTATGGAATGTGGGCTGGAAAAGGAAAAGAAGGACCACAGCCTGCTTCCAGGTTCCGCTTTTGCTCTGCCAGGCGCATTTCACACACTTTCGATTATGCGGGAAGCGCCAGTTACTATTATCGTCATGGATCCAGATGGAAAATCTCCTTATGAGCCGGTAAATTCAGATCAGCGTCTGGCGGAGATCTGTGATTCTTTATCTATTGGTGCTTCAATCCAGAACATGCTTTTAAAAGCTACAGAACTGGGGCTGGGAACCTTATGGATCGCCAATACCTGTTTTGCTTATCATGACATGGTGGAAGTGATCCCTTCTAAGGGACAGTTGATTGGGGCTGTTGCTGTAGGATGTGCAGCAGAAGATCCGGCTCCAAGACCACGGAAAAAGATGGAAGAAATAATAGAATATATGTAAGAAAATGGTAAGTTCCCCTTTCTTGTCAGGCAGTTATATTTATCAGCTTTAAAGCAATCCGGGCAGTGGTATTCATAAATCTGGAATAATCAACTTTTGCATAGGAACAGGCATAATAAAATACATTCAGTGATTTCTCTGTTATTCCGGATAAAAAATGCTGATACAGAAATCGAATGGAATGTGCAGATTCCAATGTCAGTATGGATAGTATCAACAGAAACAGGGTATCTGCTGTCGGAACAGAAAAAGTTTCAAAATAAATTAAAAAATATTTATAAAGTCTACCAATCAGTGTTTTTTCGTTGTATAATGCTTTTGTCGTACAGGGTCACTTTCCTTTGTAATGTTATTGTCAAACTCATTATACATCAGAAAGCCCTGTACGATATTTTTTTATGAAAAAGTTGTAAAGTGGTGTGGTAGAATATAGGTATCAAATATGCGAGGTAAACCATCAATGCAAAAGCTTGT
>CAVDQU010000232.1:0-3082 GCA_963611035.1 Agathobaculum sp. | reverse complement strand
TCCATAGATAGAGAACATATATTGAAGTTCAGAAGAATCCAGGCTGATGGTCAGATATCCATCTGAATCTTCATCCTCACTGCTGTCAAAGCTGTCATCGGAATTTGCCTTATCTACTTCAATGCGTACAGAGGTAGGAGTCATAACATCTGTTGATTTATAATAAATATTCTTGATCTCGCCTTTTAAAAGGATATAAGAATTATTGCCGGAATCATCATCTTTGTCCCATCCCATCGTAGTATAAGCCCAGATGGTCTTTGACTTTACATTGTAATATAATACTGCAAAACCGGCCTGCTGCTGGGCGGATTTTACCGCTGATAAGGTACTTGCCACACCGTTTAAGAATACATTGGCATCCTCTGTATCAAAAGGTACAGACTGGGAAACGCTAAAGTTTTTATGTACCAGGATTGGTCCTTTCCGCTCATCATCCAGAATGGTAATGGGGTTGATCTCACCGTCAGAGTTTAACTCGCAGTCCAGGATTTTTCCGTAGATCTCATTGCTGTCCTTCTTCTTTGCTTTTAACAGGTTATAAAAAATGTTCATACAGTCGGTCTGGTTCACTTCATCAGAAGCCTGACGGCTTACATCTTCGTTTAACTCCAGATAATTAAACTTGGATATACGGGATGAAACCAGATCTCCTGTAAAATCATCATCTGTATAGCCTAACATGGTAAGGATAGCCTTTACCGCGTCTTTGTAGAGAACAGGGTCTTCCGGTTTGAATTTTCCACCTAAATATCCGCTCATCCAGCCTTCTCTTGCCGCAATACGGATATACACTGCATTGGGATCAGTTGCCGGTACATCTGCATATACAGAAACATTAGAAGTTGGCAGGTTTTCGCGGTAACTGGATGCTTTCACCAGCATTTTTGCAAAGTCCGCTCTGGTCACGCTTTCCCTGAAACTGGATATCTCCATGATACCCGTCAGTTTTACAACCTGCTGACGCAGATTAAAATTAGCAGTAGAAATATTATCCGCCCAGGCAGTTATGCTCAAAATAGGGGAAATAGCCGCTGCAGCCGCCAGAGAGCCGCACAGGAAACGTGTGTGGTTTTTTCGTACTTTCATAATGGAAAACTCCTCTCAAACAATCGATCATTCATTAAACAAAATTTTTATGAGTGTTTATTTTTATTCATTTTCGATTCACTTTTGATTCATGTTTGAAAGTTTACCATTGGTTTGTGAACAAAATGTGTTCGAGCTGTGTTTTTTTGGTCAAAAAAATAGACTCAGGTCCCCGCACTTGCACGCTTATCTGCCTGCTGTCGCAGGCGGGACCTTCGTTAATGGCCCAAGAAAAACAAATGTCTGCTTCGCAGCCGCTTGTTTTTCTTCTGGGGCCATTACATCAAAGGTGCAATCAACCTCAGGAACCTGCCTGCTTTGATCCCAAACCAGTTATACCGTGCGCAGTCCTTTAAAGTAACAGGAATACATTTCTCCAGGGTGTTTTCAAAATCTTTCTCTACATCTGCCACTGTAGAATTTCTATATAAATAAGTACCACATTCAAAATGCAGATACAGGCTTCTGAAATCCAGGTTGATGCTTCCCACTGCCGCCTTTTCATCATCGCTGACAAAGATCTTTGCATGGGTAAAGCCTGGTTCGTATTCGTAGATCTTTACACCGGAAGCGATCAGCTCCGGATAATAGGTCCTTGCTAACAGGTAGGCATATTTCTTATCCGGAATATGAGGCATGATGATCTTTACATCGATCCCACGTTTTGCCGCATAGGCCATGGCATTTTTCATGCCGTCATCCAGGATCAGGTAAGGGGTGATAATGTGTACATAGGACTTTGCCTGGTTTAATATATCCAGGTAAACCTGCTCTCCCACCTGTTCTTCATCTAAAGGGCTGTCTGCATAAGGCATAACAAAGCCATTTCCTTTATATTCTTCCGGTAGCTTATAATCTTTCGGCACCAGATACTGCTCATAATTTTCTTCGTTCCTGCTTTTAGAGCTGGCTGCATCCCACATCTGCAAAAACATCATGGTAAAGCTTTTTACAGCGTCTCCCTTGACCATGATGGCTGTATCTTTCCAGTGTCCAAAGCGTTCTTTCTTATTAATATACTCATCTGCTAGGTTCACGCCTCCTGTAAAAGCAGTATGTCCGTCGATCACTGTCACCTTTCTATGGTCCCTGTAATTCTGATGGGTGGAAAGCACTGGTTTGATGGGTGAAAACATCTGGCAGCGGATGCCCATTTTTTCCAGTTTCTGGGGATAATGATAAGGAAGGAGCATCAGGCAGCACATACCGTCATACATAACACGCACTTCCACTCCCTCTGCTGCTTTCTCCTTTAAAACCTCCAGGATACTATCCCACATATATCCCCGTTCAATAATGAAATACTCCATAAAGATAAAATGTTTTGCAGCTTTTAACTCCTTCATCAGCTGCTCAAACATATCTTCTCCCAAAGGAAAGAATTTCGCTGCTGTATTTCTGTATACCGGAAAACCAGCAATGTGGTTCATATAGTCTACCAGGCGGCTGCCCCGCACACTGGCAAGGCGCAGCTGTTTCTGCACATCCGGGTCCTGGACCAGATAAGGCTTTGTCTTTTCAATAGACTGACTGACTCTTCTTGCCAGGGCCCTAGTCTGGAACTGGAGCTGTACAAATACATATAGGATAATGCCGAAAATAGGGATCAGCGATACCGGTATGATCCATGCCATTTTAAAACTGGAATCCATAGGCCGGTTCAATATGGCGATCACAACCGCTCCACTTACCAACACATAGGTAATATAAACAAAATGGATATAATTTCCCAGCCACCTGAAAATACTGAAGAAAAATGCGATCTGCAGCAGCAGACCCAGTATCACAAAGGTAGTCCTTCCAAAAATGATCCTGAAAAGCCTTCTTGGCCTTGGCTTTGATTTCATGTATATTGCTCCTTACTTCACTTTCTCAACACTGAGATCTGTTTCTATCATAACTTGATCAATCAATAATTATCCCACTTTTTCCCAGAAAATGCAATGTACACATTAAAGATGCAGGGATTTCGCTTTTAGCACTGTATATTTAT
>CAVDQU010000231.1:0-3177 GCA_963611035.1 Agathobaculum sp. | reverse complement strand
CACGTAGCAATTCGGTATCAGAGGGGTCAAAATACCTTTTGACCCCAACATCATATTAATTCACTTAAGGCTGCAATTAGAAGATTACGTAAGTCCGGGAAAATTGAGCGAGAAGGGACATCCCGAAAGGGAAAATGGATTGTAAAGTAAAAAAGTGGAAAAAGGCCCCGCAGAACATAGTCTGAACAGGAGGTACCTTTTAAGATACCTGCGTCTTCATGGAACAGGCGGCGTACTTCCTCGATCATCTCATGAGCGGCTTTGGATACAGATTCCATGGTCATGGCAGAGAAGAGGAAGGTAAGCATACCGCCGATAAATGCAGGTCTGCCAGTCCTACGACCGGGACTAAAAATAGTAGTTCTTTCATAATACCCTCCCAAATAAAACAAAAAAGTGCGTTTGTTAAAAATGTAGCCAACACCCTGATAAGATTGTATCAAATATAGTAAAAATTATCAACAAAAATTTTGCAAAAACCTAAAAAATATTTGTTATTGAAAATACTTGCCAATCGAACATTCCTGTATTACAATTAAAAATGTAAGTGTAAGCGCTTACAAACAAATGCACTATCGGTATTTAAAAATGGGAGGTATTTTAGGATGAATGGTATAAGAGGCAATGTGATCGTAGGACAGTCCGGCGGACCTACAGCAGTGATTAATTCAAGTCTTGCAGGTGTATTTAAAACAGCAAAAGACAGAGGTGCAAATAAAGTATATGGTATGCTCCACGGCATTCAGGGACTTTTACAGGAGCGTTATGTGGACTTAGATGACCATATTAAAAATGACCTGGATATTGAACTTTTAAAGAGAACACCTTCCGCTTACTTAGGTTCCTGTCGTTTCAAGCTGCCGGATATTTCACAGGACAGAGAGATCTACGATAAGATATTTGATATTTTAAATAAACTTGAGATCGAGTATTTCTTCTATATCGGAGGAAATGACTCCATGGATACCATTAAAAAACTTTCCGATTATTCCCTGTTAAATGGAAGCAACATCCGTTTCATGGGCGTACCAAAGACCATTGATAATGATCTGGCAGCTACTGACCATACACCTGGTTACGGAAGCGCTGCAAAATACATCGGCTCTATTACAAAGGAAGTCATCCGTGACGGACTGGTATATGACCAGCAGAATGTGACGATCTTAGAGATCATGGGACGTAACGCAGGCTGGCTTACTGGTGCTGCAGCACTGGCAAAATGCGAGGACTGTGAAGGCCCGGATATGATCTTCTTGCCGGAGGTTACTTTCGATGTAGATGAGTTTATGAAGAAGGTAGCAGAACTTCACAAGAAGAAAAAATCCGTTGTAGTAGCAGTATCAGAAGGTGTGAAGACTGCAGATGGAAGATATGTATGTGAGCTGACAGACGGTATTGATTTCGTAGATGCATTCGGCCACAAGCAGCTGACAGGAACCGCCCGTTTCCTGGCTGAAAAGATCAACCGTGAAGTAGGCTGCAAGACCAGAGCCATTGAGTTTAACTCCCTTCAGAGATGTGCTTCCCACATCGTATCCAGAGTGGATATTACAGAGGCTTACCAGGTAGGCGGCGCTGCTGTAAAGGAAGCATTTGAAGGCGAAACAGGTAAGATGATCATTTTAAAGAGAGTTTCTGATGATCCGTATATCTGTGTTACTGATATTTATGATGTACACAAGGTTGCAAATGTGGAGAAAAAGGTTCCAAGAAACTGGATCAATGAGACAGGCGATTATGTAACAGAAGAATTTGTGAACTATATCCGTCCTCTGATCCAGGCAGAATTGACCCCGATCATGACAGACGGACTTCCAAGACATCTGTACTATACAGACGTAGAAAAGAAGTAAGAGAGTAACAAAAGATCCTCCGCCAGGTGGCGGGGGATCTTTGCATACAGGCGGCAGGATTTTTATTGCCATATATCTGGAAGAAACGGTTGGTGGCAGGTTCTGTGGGTGAAACAGGATCTGCCAACGGTCTGTTTACACCGTAAACTTCTCCCTCATCAATTTTTCAAAATCATCACAGCACATAGGCCGGTAATACAGAAATCCCTGTATTTCAGAACAGCCTTCTTCCTTCAGAAAATCTGCAATTTCCTGTGTTTCCACACCTTCACATACGATCATTTTATTCATCCGTTTTAACATATGAAAGATCTCCTGTAAAACAATACGGGCACTTTCAGTCAGCGAGTCCCCTAAAAACTTCCGGTCGATCTTTACTTCGTCAAAAAGCAGATCCTTTAACGTATTTAAAGAAGAATAGCCGGAGCCAAAATCGTCCATGGAGATCTGGATCTGATGCTGTTTAAAACTGCGGATGACCTGATTGACAGCTTCACGGTTATTGATATAGGCAGATTCTGTGATCTCAAAGGTAAGAAGGGAAGGAGATATATGGTAGGCATTGATCAGTTCCCATACCTTGTGGATAAATACCTGAGGCTGTTCAAAATGGACTGGAGAAATATTTAAAGAGAAACGGAAGCCTTCTGGAAGTGGTATCGCTAACTTTTGGATCCAGGAAAAGGCTTTTTCGTAAATATAATAGTCCAGGTCAATGATAAAACCATTCTGCTCAAAAAGGGGGATATAGGTATTAGGTGTCCACAAAAGTTTGCCGTTTTTGATCCAGCGTACCAATGCTTCTGCACTGGTGATGGATCCTGTTTCTGGCTGTACTTTAGGCTGAAAATAGATCTGGAACTCCTGATCTTCCAGTGCCTGGTGGAAAGAGTGGAGTATTTCTGCCTGCATTTTTTCCTGTTGGTCGATCTCATCTGAATAAACACAGGTGTGGGAGATCATTTTCTTAGCCATACGTCTTGCAATATTGGTGCAGGAGATAATGGTTTCCGGAGACTGTTTTTTATCCTGCATCAGGCAGATGCCGGAATTGGTACGGAAAAAGCTTACATGGTATGTATCCCGTATACGGCTGCATATTTTATGATCCAGAGCCTGAACCTGTTCGGAAAGCGCCATGGAAGTCAGGTCTTTCATGTCTGCAATGGTAATAAACACATCTGAGAAAAAACGGATGGTAAACAGGGAAAAAGGACTGGAAGCCAGCTCTTCATAAAGGATGTTTAAGATCTCATTTCCCATAGGATAGCCGTATTTATCATTAATATAATGAAAGTTTTCAATATCTGTAGACACCAGGGCA
>CAVDQU010000230.1:0-3224 GCA_963611035.1 Agathobaculum sp. | reverse complement strand
GTATGTAAGATATGTTTAATTCTTCTGCCAGATTTTTAGCGCCGGAACCTGTGATCGCCACATAAAAGCTGGTATCAGGAAACTTCTCCTCAACCAGCTTCAGTGCCCGTTCCACGCTTTCAAGCTGCATGGAATGATGTCTCGTATAATCTGACAGCAGCAATTCTCCGCCTTCATTTCCAAGTACTACTATTTTCGTTGTAGTGGAGCCAACATCGATTCCCACTTTGATCATTACTTTTTCGTCCGTTTTCATCTGTCTCATTCTCATCTTCTGCCTTTCACGAAATAGTAATATATCATAAATGAGTAGGGAAACGGGGGCCTTTCAGTTAATTTTTTACGTTTTTTTAACAGGCTTTGCTACTATTTTCTTTATTTTTATAACCCCGTCAGATACAGTCCCAGCTCCCGCCCCAGTGTCTGGGCGATGCCGATGCTCTGTCCTGGCAGTGATGTTGTATACTGTACACCAAACCTGCATCCGCTGCAGTTGCCTGTAGCATATAAGCCGGGAATTGGTTCAAAATCACGGTTTAAGACCTGCTGATGTTCATCGATCTCAAGTCCGCTGACTGTTACCAGTATTTTTAAAGACTGCCCGCCTGGTCTGTAGCTGTCTTTTATGGTACCGCTGGCGAAAAATGGCGGTTTTTCAACAGGATGCATTAACCTTGGATCTTTTCCAAAATCATCATCATGGCCTATGCGGCATAATGCATTGTACCGCTTTACTTCTTTCAGGAAATTCTCCTGGTCTTCTTTCTCTTTAAATATCAATCCGGCCAGTTCTTCCAGGGTATCTGCACAGTATAAGGGTCTTGTCTCACCTGCCCGGTCTTTGTCCAGTGCAGCACTTCCTTTCTGTCCTGCTTGTCCTCTCTGGCTTTTTGCCTTTGTAAGAACTGCCTAAAAATTCTCTCTTTCCTTCGCATCTGTATAATCATAGAGGCCATGGCAAGGCGTCTGAAATGTAACCTGCTCACGGATGGTATCATCAAAAATAGCCCAGAGCTGTCCATTTGGCTCCAGTCTTCCTCCGGCCCATAAGCCCATACAGATCCCGCTTCCATCCCAGCCGTGACCGGTAAAATCGCTGCCCTCTTCCGTCAGATCAGCTGCCTCTGTAAGAAGATAGCGGCACATATCTGCATTTTTACTGTAATCACCAGCAGCCAGTACCACACCTTTCCTGGCCCGATACAGCCCCAGCTTTCCCTCTGCATCTTTTGCATACACACCAGTCACACATCCATTTTCCGCCTGTTCCAGCTGTACTGCACGGGTAGAAAAGAAAAATCTTGCTCCATGTTCCTCTGCCAGACGATGATTGGCTTTTACTGCCTTTGTCTGCAGTTCCATTCCCATATTGGGAGTTCCTGGCCATGCGTGAAATCCGTTGAGAGTTTCAGGCATATTGGGACTCGCCGGTGTAAGTACCGGGTGGATAGACGCCTTTTCCTCTGTTGTCAGCGGTTCAATAAACCAGTCAAAGGTCTCGCCTCCGTGAAGGGCATAGTAACGGATCAGCGGATAAAGGGAACGATTACCGGTACGCAGCTGCCAGTCATTTACAAAAGTGTCAATATCTACCTCCGGAATACCATGTTCTTTCTGCCATCTACTGTTAATATGTCCGATCTCCCCGATACCTAATACCCACTGTTTTTCCCGTTCCTGCTGCTCTATTACCATCACCCTGGCTCCGGCTTCTGCTGCTGCTCTTGCAGCGCAGGTCCCAGCATGTCCGGCGCCGATCACTACAATATCTGCATCATATACAGCTGAAACTTCCTCTGGTTTTATATTCTCCGGCTTAACAACCCATGCTTCTTTCATTTTATCCACTCCCATTTGCTCTAAAAGTTTTATTGCCTGATCTATGCCATTTTTTCTCTTGGAACTCCGATCATATTTCGCAAGGTATTTCCCGCCCGCTTATAGATCAGATAAGTAACAAAGGACGTTACCCCATGTTTAAAGAGATTAAACGGAAATACGGAAAACAGCATCAACGTAGGCAGATCTGTGATCATAGGATTAATTGCTGTTCCCATGCTGATGATCACCTTCATGGGCATTCCATATAATTTAGAATACAGTGGAAACGCAATATAGGCATTGATAAAAATAAACACAATGCTTACCAGAACAGAGGAGATAGCCATAGCTGCTATTGCTCCCTTTTTCGTGTGTTTCCAGCGATAGATCAAAGATGCCGGGAGAATGAAGCTGACACTGCCCATAATGTTCATAAGTTCCCCTACATAAGCCGTATCGGATCCCTGAAATAAAAGCTTCAGCAATACCTTGATCACAATAACACAGCATCCGCTTCCCGGCCCCAGGAAAAATCCCGCAAACAGCGCCGGAAGCTCGGAAATATCAAATTTCAGAAATCCCGGTACAAATGGCACTGAAAACTTCAACATCATAAGTACCGTAGATACCGCTCCCATCATTCCAATAAATATTGTCTTTTTTACACTTGATGACCTCTCCATGATCTGTCTGTCCTTCTAAAACTTACAAAATGCTATGCGAACATATCTTTGCTGCATTTTCCCACAATGTAACATGTTAAATGAGCAAAAATGCCCGATAGCTTTCTGACCATCGGACACCACTTTTCTCCTCTATCATCCGGACTATACCGTCGGTCACGGAATCTCACCGTGTCATGCCTTTCGGCTTGCGGACTATACCGCCGGTGGGGACTTGCACCCCGCCTCGAAGATCATTATTCTGTTTGTTTTTTCCTTTGATATCCGTATTATATTCTCCTTTGTACCGCCTGTAAAGTAGGTACTATTCAGTAGGTTAGTATCCCGCAGGTAACTATAGATCACTATTTCTGTTTGCTTTGCTGTTTTATATATATTTCTAATTTTTCAAGAAAAATACTGGCATCCTCCAACTGCTTTTCAGCATCTTTTCTACTGGCAATAAAGAAATCATCATAATCCGATTTTTCTCTTAAAAAAGCACTGTTTTTAATAATAACGGATAGTTTTCTTTCCAGAATTTCTTCTTTTAGATACTCTTTATTAAAAAATGCAATTACGCCAGAGTGCTTCGAAGAGTCAAATCCTTTTAATATATTCGCAGCGCGCATAGCATGAAAAATGGCATAATAAGAACGATTTAAAGATGTTTTAAACTGACCAATTTCCAAATTGCCTTTTGCAGCATCCAGCATTTCTTTTGCCCGTTCCATACGATAC
>CAVDQU010000229.1:743-3265 GCA_963611035.1 Agathobaculum sp. | reverse complement strand
CAGTGTAAGAGACTACCGCCCGACTGGTAACAGGCGGGGCACATGTAAACCCCATTCGAAGCAAGACCAAACAGAAAGCATATGGCGGCCCGTCAGCTTTCGGGTAGGTTGCTTGATGCTGCTGGTGACAGCAGTACTAGATAGATGACCATCCAATGACATAACCCGGCTTACCGTTTTACTCACAGCATTTGCAGCGATGAAGTGCGTCTCCTTGAATCAAAGGGGACGCTTTTTCGCAAATCAGGAATTAATTAAAGGATACAGCAGTGGTCTGCAGTTTTTATAAGTGGTTCGGTATGAAAAAAGGAAGGATATCTATGATACAGTTGAAAATAAATGCACAGACAAAAGAATACCCTGAAGACATTACCTGGCAGGTGATAGCAGAAGAATATCAGAAAGATTATTTAGATGAAATATTATTAGTCCAGGTAAATGGAAAACTCCAGGAACTGCAGGAAAAGATAAGAGAAGGGGAAGTGCGGTTTATCACAGCAAGACAGAATCCGGGGATTTCCGCCTATCAGAGAAGTGCCACTCTTATGATGCTGAAGGCTTTTTATGCAGTGGCAGGCGCTGAAAATGTGGAAAAGGTCATTGTGGATTTTTCTCTTGGAAAAAGTTTTTTTGTAGAAGCCAGGGGAAATTTTACCTTAAATCAGGAACTCCTCGATCAGGTAAAGGCGAAAATGTGGGATTATGTAAATCGAGAGATTCCCATTTTAAAGAGAAGTATTTCCACGGATGATGCAGTAGAAAGCTTTCACAGACACAGGATGTACGACAAAGAACGATTGTTTCGTTATCGTCGCGTGTCCAGTGTCAATGTTTACAATATTGATGGATTTGAAGACTATTTCTACGGCTATATGGTTCCCAATACGAAATATATCCGTTATTTTGATTTAAAGCTGTATGAATATGGTTTTGTGTTCATTCTACCGTCTATGCTGGCACCGACAGTTCTGCCGGAGTTTGCTTCGTTTCCGAAACTGTTTCATATACTGGCAGATTCCTCACATTGGGGAAAACGTCTGGATTTGGAGACCGTGGGTGCTTTAAATGACAAGATTGCAGCAGGGGATATGTCTCATTTAATACTGATCCAGGAGGCACTGCAGGAAAAACGTATTGCAGAAATCGCAGCTCAGATCGCAGAGCGGAAAACAGCCAAACTGGTTATGATCGCAGGGCCGTCTTCCTCGGGAAAGACTACATTTTCTCACAGACTTTCCGTTCAGTTAGAAGCTATTGGCTTAAAGCCGCATCCCGTTGCAGTAGATAATTATTTTGTTAATCGTGTAGATAGCCCAAGAGATGAAAACGGAGACTATAATTATGAAGTTTTGGAATGCCTGGATGTAGATAAATTCAATCAGGATATGCAGGCACTTTTAAGAGGGGAGCAGGTGGAACTTCCTCATTATAACTTCAAAAAAGGAGAGCGGGAATATAAAGGGGATTTTCTAAAACTGGGGAAAGATGATATTCTGGTAATCGAAGGGATCCATTGCTTAAATGATCGCTTATCATATTCTCTTCCAAGAGAGAGCAAATTTAAGATCTACATCAGCGCTCTTACTCAATTAAATATTGATGAACATAACCGTATCCCGACTACAGACGGACGCTTGCTGCGCCGTATGGTTCGTGATGCAAGAACAAGGGGCGCTTCGGCTCAGGATACCATCCGCATGTGGCCTTCTGTGCGAAAAGGAGAAGAGGAAAACATTTTCCCATATCAGGAGGAAGCAGACGCTATGTTCAACTCTGCTCTAATCTATGAGCTTGCAGTGTTAAAACAGTATGCAGAGCCGCTGCTTTTTGGCATTCCAAAAGATTGTCCGGAATATATGGAGGCAAAGCGGCTGCTTAAATTCCTGGATTATTTTATTGGCGTCAGCAGCGAGGATATTCCTAAAAATTCGATCTTAAGAGAGTTTATCGGCGGCAGCTGTCTGGATGTATGATATGAGGTTGGGGGCAAGAGACATTTTGCCCCCTTTTGATACTGAATTGCTGCGCATCTTGCATTCTCGTAATTCTAAAAACATTCGTACATCATGATATCAGTTTACTTTCAGATCCTGATGGCGGTACATCAGCTCGATATATGCAAGGATCAAAGGAGCCACCCCTTTAGCTTCATTTTTAACAACCGGTTCACGCATATAATATTCAAAGGTTCCTTCACGCATTTCTTTATTTCCCAGCCCGGCCACCAGACAGATTCCTCCCAGCTGAAGTTCTCCGTCTTCTTCAGACAGATAAGTGTTGCAGATTCCTTCAAAGGCCTTTTTACCGTAAGCAAAATACGATTCGTCAAGAAAACCAAGACGTACGCTTTTCATGATCGCATATGCGAAGATTGCTGAACCGGATGTTTCGAGATAATTCGGACGGATGCCTCCGCGGTTTACAACCTGATACCACATACCTGTTTTTTCATCCTGATAGGGAAGCATGGAATCAATCAGTTCCTTGTAAATCCGATTCAGTTCTGCTTTTTCATTTACAAG
>CAVDQU010000229.1:0-733 GCA_963611035.1 Agathobaculum sp. | reverse complement strand
TTACAAGTGTTTCCAGGGGCATTACTTCCATCGTATCGATCAGAGCCATTGCATACCAGCCCAGTGCACGCAGCCAGAAGTTATCAGATAAGCCGGTGACTTTATCGCACCAGAATGATGTTCTGGAATCATCATAGGCGTGGTAATACAGTCCGTTTCTTAAATCACGCATAAGATTGTATACATTAACAAACTGCTGATAGCTATCTGCGCAATTAGCACCGTTATTATAAGTTACCTCGTATTGCATGTAAAATGGCTGCGCCATATAAAGCCCGTCAAGCCAGATCTGGTTCGGATAGATTTTCTTGTGCCAGAAATTACCGGTGGAAGTACGCGGCTGTGTTTTTAACTGGCTGTATACCAGATCAATGGCCTTACGATATTTTTCTTTACCGGTCAGATCATACAGGTCAAAGAGTGTTTTTCCTGCATTTACGTTGTCGAGATTGTGCTCGTTTGGGTCATAAGAATGGATTGATCCATCTTCTTCTACAAAATAATCAATAAACTGGTCCGCAAAATCAAGGTATTCCTGTTTTCTGGTAATGTGATAAAGCTCCAGAATTGCATGAATCATGCAGCCGTCCATATAGTTCCAGGAAGGTTTTGCCCCTTGACGGATTTTTTCAATATTCCAGATTGGGCAGTCAGGGCTGCTTTTTTTTAAAAGCTGATCGATGTATCTGTCAAGAATTTTCATAGCTGTATAGTTTCCTTTCTAAATATAATG
>CAVDQU010000228.1:0-3266 GCA_963611035.1 Agathobaculum sp. | reverse complement strand
AGGGCATACTCGAAAATCTCTTTATTGGTCCTGAATGAAGCTAAAATGATATAAAACAGAGGAAAAATGGCAATGAAAGCAATAATGGTCAGAACCACATATAAGACTGCTTTTTCCAAAGGTGTTTTTGTTTCCTTCACGGCCTTAATCCTCCTTCTCATTTAATAAACGGAACTGTACTACAACAACAGCCAGTACGATCAGTAACAGGATCGTTGTCAGTGCGCCTGCTCTGGATGCGTTGCCGTTCCTGAATGCTGATTTATAAACTTCATACATCAGTACATTGGTGCTGTTCTGAGGTCCGCCTTCTGTGATCAGCTTCATAGGAGCAAATAACAGCATATTTGCAGAAGTATTTGCTACAAATACGAAAAGCAGGGTCCTCTTGATCAGCGGAAGTGTGATATGGAACAGAGTGGTGAAAAATCCGGCTCCGTCCAGTTTTGCAGATTCATAAATGGCTGTATCCACGCCCTTTAAGCCTGCTAAAATGTACATCATCCAGTATCCGCAGCCTTTCCAGGTCGCCATCATAACGATGCACCACAGTGCCTGTTTTACATCTGTAAAAAAGCCCTGTTTTCCGAGTCCTAAAAAGGTAGAGATACTGTTAAATACACCACTGTTGTAGTTTGCCATCAGATTCCAGCTGATGGAAGCTACTGAGATAGCCATGGTAACCGGCAGATAATAAATACTCCTGAAAATGCCGATGCCCTTGATGGTAGAGTTTACTAAAAGAGCAAGGCACAGGGAGATCACGATCTGCAGCGGGATCATGACCAGGTTCATTTTCACCGTTGTACCTAAAGCTCCCCAGAAGTTTCTGTCTCCAAAAAGGATCTCATAAGTACGCAGGGATGGACTGCCATTCCGGAAAAAAGATTCCAGAATGACAGATACGATGGGATAAATTTTAAAAATAAGAATAATGATCAGTGCCGGTGCCAGCATAAGATATGGCACCATTTTTCTCAATATTATATTTTTCTTCATGTTCATGTTTATTCGTATTCCTTAAATGCAGTTTCAAGCTCAGCCTTGCAGTCATCTACAGCACCAGCTACATCTGCGCCGTTTCTTACGTTATCCCACAGTGCGTTCATAGCAGTGGAGTACTCGTTGAATGCAGGTGTGATCGCTCTTACCAGTGCGGTGTTCTTAACTTCGTATTCAGCCATTACCATGTATGGTTTTGCTTCTTTTAATTCATCAGTGAACTGACGCTCCAGTGCAGGTACCATACCAGATGCATTGATATAAACGTCTGCGCCATCATACAGAGTCAGGTATTTGATAAATTCAGCTGCTGCTTCCTGCTTCTCAGAATAGGTGTTCATACCAATGGTCCAGCTTCCGCATGCAGAACGAACTTCGTCTTCATGATCTTCAAAGCATGGAATATAAGTGAATCCCCAGTCCTCAAATCCGTTCTTCTCAAATGCTGCTGGAAGTGCGGTGGTTCCTAAGTAGAATAAGATCTTTCCAGACTGGAAATAGCTGCTGGTGTCATCTGCAGAGATACCTCTGGTGAAGATACCGTCATTTACCTGTGTCTGATAGAAGTTTAATGCGTCCATCCAAGGCTGTGAATCGATAACGCCGTCTACGCTGAGACCATCTTCGCTGATCTGTGCGCCGCCTAAAGAGTTAGGAAGGATGTTCATCTGATATACACGGCCAACCTGCTGGAATTCAATTCCATAGATTCCCTTGGAATGATCCGGGTCAAGTACTTCCAGCGCCTGCTTGGAGTAATCGATCAGCTGTTCCCAGGTAAGACGGTTATCCGGAGTTACAGAATCAAAGTCGATATCAATGCCAGCTTCCTCCAGAAGCGCTTTATTATAGTAGAGAACAGTGGATGAGTTGCCCATTGGCGCGCCGTAGAACTGATCTTTGTAGGTTCCTTCTGTGATCATTGCATCGGTGAACATCTTGATCTCATCATCGCTGATCCACTGGTTTAATGGCTGTAAGTAGCCGCGGCTTACATAAGCTGCAACGTTTGGACCATCTGCTGCGAAAATATCATACTCAGTGGACTTATTACTCATAAGAACTTCCAGTGTCTCAAATACATCGTTAAATGCAACGTAATCTGCTTCACACTTGATCTTGCCTTCATATGCCTTGTTAAATGCCTCTACTGCTGCGCTTACGCCCAGTTCCTGAGAATTACTCATCATCAGATGGATGGTTACTTCTCCGTCAGCACCATCTTCTGCTGCTTTTGCAGTGGTCTCTTCTGCCGCTTTGCTGCCGCATGCTGTCAGTCCTGCTACCATTGCTGCTGTCAATAACCCCAACCAAACTTTCTTATACATAATATTCCTCCTTTTATTTTGCATGTGCTCTCAGAATTTCTCCCTGTTTTCCGGGAACACGCATTTTACCTTGCCAGCTTTTCAAACATATCCTCAAAAAGGATGTCCCGGTTGATATGGTATACATATTTTATGAAATGACGCCGCAGATCTACTCCATAGCAGTTGTCATATTCAAATACCGGACTATGTTCATAGCGGTCTTCCATAAACTTTTCATCCAGCAGCCACGCTACTGCTGTTACATCCCATAATGGCTTGGACCAGTCTTTTTTCTTTTCTCTCTGTTCCATAAAGGGAAGAGAAATATCTAACAGATAATCGGAAAGCTTACTTTTTCCTCTCATGTAGTATTCCAGCTCTACTCTGGAAATGCGGAACTCTGACACGACACCATTGCATGGGAGCTGTACTGCTGCCACACCGCAGTCAAATACCACTCTGGCTGCCGCAATGTCCTGGACTACGTTAAAATCACTGCAGCTCTGCCACTCTTTTCCGTGACCGCCCAGCCATACAACTACTACCTTGTCAATAATATCCGGTGCCAGAAGAAGGGCGGATGCAATATCCGTCAAAACCGCGATCCCTACTACATAAAGAGGATTTTCCGGGGTATGTTCTCTTGCAAGACGGATGATCTCTCTTGCTGCCGGGCAGTCCACCGGGGTCTGCTCATCTGGCAGGTTCTTTTCTGCCCCTTTAAATACATGGTCTTTTAACTCTGTTTCTCCCATGACAGAAAGCAGTTCCTGGATCGCTAAATAGCTTTGCTCCATTCCCTCTTTTGCGCTGCTGTTCTGTCTGGTGCGTCCCATACTTGCAGGGCTGTAAAAAGGCGCTGCCATGATCCCTTTTACATTCAGCCGGTCATTTGACCGGATCATATATGCCAGTGCGTACAGATCGTCGATCTCATTATAGGCATCTGTATCC
>CAVDQU010000227.1:0-3296 GCA_963611035.1 Agathobaculum sp. | reverse complement strand
AGCACGCCTTATCTTTCCGGTACTGTATGGGAAGATGCCAATGCCAACGGCTTAATGGAAGGAAGTGAAAGCAGAGTAGATAAAGTGACGGTTACTCTGTATCAGGCTCACGATAGTTACAACTCTTCTTCGGCAGACAGAACCGTAGGCGGTGCGGCATTAGATCGGGTATATGACTCTAACCATAACAAGATTGCTCCGATTGTAACCGGAGAGGACGGCAGCTTTATGTTTGACGATATTCCTGCCGGTACCTATTACATCGTAGCGGATTACATTGACGACCAGTACGGATTAACCAGGAAAAAGGCAGGAGAGGACGATGCGAGCGCATCCCTCATTGACTCCGAGGCAGAAGAGAGCTTTATCACGGCTTATTCTGATTGGGAGAAAAAGATTGCCAAGACTGCCTGGATCAAGAGCATCACGGTAGATGCCAACGGCACAGCTAACCAGAATATTGGCCTTACCATCATCAAGGGTTCCGTTACGGTAGGCAAGACCTTAGATGAGATTTACTATCCTTCTCTCATGAGTGAGGAAGAAAAGGCGAATTACAAGGTAAGCTTTATCTTTAAGCTTACCAACACCAAGACGGGCCAGACCTACAGTCAGCCTGTCACCTTAAATGAAAAGACCAAGGATACCTTAAATGGTGTGCCTCAGGCCTATGCAGAATTTACCGATGTTCCTATCGGCACTTATGAATTAACGGAAGTAGAGAGCGCCCAGTACAAGCTTAAATCCATTACTTCCAAGCAGGAGGGCGTATCTGTTTCCGGCAGCAAGGCAACCTTTTCCATCACAGGTAGCGATAATCACTTTGATTTCGTGGTGGAAAATAAGCTTTCTAATAACCCTCCGGGTGGTGATACCGGCAGCGTCCTAAATGGGATAGCCATGCACATGCCCAAGTCCCTGACGGTTAAATACGTAGGAGAGAGCACCATCAGTTCCTCTACGGCCACCAAGTATACCTTTACATCGGGAGACTTTAGTCCTTCTAAGGGCGGTGACATCATCGTTACCTACGATGACGGCTCACAGATCAGTTTATCAGCTGGTACACTTGCCTTTAGTCAGCTGACCTTCTCCCCGGCAACCGTGACCAACGTCATGAACTCAGACGGTGATAAGGTTGCCATTACCGTATTCTATGCAGAAAAAGGGCAGACAGTATCAGACAGCTTCGGTGTCAGCGTAGACTTAAAGCCCGTGCATAAGTTCCTTATTAACTTTAATGCCAACGGCTCCACCTTTAACGATGGACAGGGCAAAAATACTGTAAACTTTGGTTACGATGTAAATACCGAAAGTAACTTTATCACCTCCGGCAGCTATAAGGATGTCTCCAACGGCGGCTTAAACGGTCGTGGCAGCAACTACACCTATGCCGGATGGAATACCCAGAGTAACGGCTGCGGCGTGCAGTACACCAGCAAGGAGGCACTTAATGCCATCGGTGCTGATTCCGGTGTATCTTCCTTAACCTTGTATGCGAACTGGAAAACCAACGTGACCTTTAACGCTAACGGCGGTATCCTCCAGGGCGGCACTACCACGGATGAGCGAAACATCGCAGGAAAAGGCTCCGGTACAGTGAAGTACAACGTTAACCAGAGCATGGCAACAGGCTTAACAGCCACCAAGTCCGGCTACTATCTCTTCCGTGGCTGGAACACCGATCCTAACGGCAACGGCACCTGGATTGAAAGCTACGGCAATGTGACCGCACCCGTAACCTTCTATGCGGTTTATCTGGAAACCAGATGGACATATGGATTTACAGGCGCAGCACAGACCTTTACAGCACCTGCTACCGGAACATACCGGATCAAGATCACCGGTGCAAGAGGCGGTGCTTATGCATCAGAAACCGGCTGGATGATGAGCGGTGCTACGGTACAGGGTGACATCAAACTTACCAAGGGCACTTCCCTCTATATTTACGTAGGTGAAGCAGGACAGCAAGGCTCCTCTTCTGCAGGCGCAAAGGGCGGCTGGAACGGCGGCGGCAACGGCGGCGGCTTCGGCGGTCAGCTTTACGGCGCAGGCGGTGGCGGTGCTACCGATGTAAGAACCATCAACGCAGGCACTAATTGGCAATATGGCTTAGAGAGCAGAATCCTCGTTGCCGGAGGCGGCGGAGGCGGCGGTGACTGCGGCTGGGGTGGTGCAGCAGGCATTACCCAGGGATCTTCCGGTACAGGTAACGGTCAGGTAGCGACAGGTGGTTCACAGACTGCCGGTGGCTCTCAGGGCGGCGGCTTTGGTTACGGCGGCTCTGAAACAAGCGTAGGCTCCGGCGGCGGTGGAGGAGGCTGGTACGGCGGCGGCACCTATCCTCTGTCCGGCGGCGGTGGCGGTTCCTCTTACATCTCCGGTCAGTTCAGTAACACCCAGAGCTATGTAGGCGCAAATGCAGTCACCAGCTACGGCACATCCTCCCACGGCTCAGCCGAGATCACACTGGTTTCTACGCAGTAGAGATAGTGGGATAGCTGATAGAAAAAAGAGTCTGGAAGAAAGCATTTAGGATAGCAGATAGAAGGAAGCAGTTAGAAGAAAGCATTTAGCATAGTAGATAGAAAGAAGCACTAAGGATCGCAAATAGAAAAAGCATTAAGGAAAACTGATAGGTTAAACCTTACAGATCTTCGGCGGCTGTGGCTGCCGGAGGTCTGTAAAAAAGAAAAAGAAGAAGGTGACTCTATGAATGGTGTAATATTGAGCGGCAGATTAACAAAGGATCCGGAAATCCGATATACAGCCGGAGAAAATCCCAAAGCAGTAGCCAGGTATACCCTTGCAGTAAACAAAAGGACAAGCAAGGAAAGCAGTGAGAACAATGCAGATTTTATTCCCTGTGTGGTCTGGGGAAAAAGAGCATTGATCGCAGAAAAGTATTTGAAGAAGGGCATGAAGATAGTGATCCACGGGCATCTGTCCACAGGTAGTTATACTAACAAAGAGGGACTTAGAATTTTTACCATGGAAGTGGTGATAGACCAACAGGAGTTCAATGTCTTTTCTAATAATGCCAGCGATCAGCAGAAGCCTGACAATGCAGGAAAAAAACATTTTGAATGTGAAAGACAGTATACAGCCAAAGAATGGGAAGCAATGGAACGAGATTTATCGGCAGCAAATTATACAGTCGATGAAGAAGAAATTGCTACAGATAATCCTTTCCTGGCACAGGCAGCGGAAACAACGGGTAAGCCGGAAACAGAAAAAACAGAATCAGCAGAAGCGGGAGGTTCAGGAGCAAGTAATAACATGCCGGTATGGAATGA
>CAVDQU010000226.1:2065-3359 GCA_963611035.1 Agathobaculum sp. | reverse complement strand
GGTTTACGATAAGAAAATGAAGGATCAACTGGAAGCCGCTTTCCATTATGTTTATCCTCATATGGACGATACGAAACTGTATACCCAGATGTCCGTCTCAGAACTGAAAAAACAGAGCCAGATCGGACGGGAGGAAGAAGATATAGGAACCGAACGTGGAGGAATGTTTGGGGCAGAGGCTGATCTGGACGGAAAAATGGAATTGCACGCAGATACTTTGAAAGATACTGTGGAGCCGGAAGAAACAGAATCAGAGACCAGAGAAACAGAAACTGGCCAAAAACAGGAAAAATCCGAAAAGAAAGGCGCATTCCGTGGAACTGCCTACCATCGGGCATTAGAGTGCCTGGATCTGACTGCTGTTATAGACCAGAAAAAGCTGGAATCTGACCTGTTAGACTTGTATCAGAGAGGCTTCCTTACAGAAGAAGCCTATGAGTCTATTTTCCCATGGGATATCTGGAAATTTCTGGAAAGTTCTCTGGGACGCAGGATGGCCCAGGCAGAAACAGAAGGAAAACTTTACAGAGAGCGCCAGTTTATGATCGGCATTCCGGCCAGTGAAATGAAAAATGGACCAAAGTCGGAAGAATTTGTATTGATCCAGGGTGTGATCGATGCCTATATAGAAGAAGAGGACGGATTTATCCTGATCGACTACAAAACAGATCATGTTCCAAAAGAGGAAGAAGCCGGGGAAAAGCTGTTAAAAGAAAGATATCAGGTGCAGTTAGATTACTACGCAAGAGCACTGACCCAGCTTACAGGCAAAAAAGTAAAAGAAAAGTGGATCTACTCCTTTGGACTGCGAAAAGCGATCCAGTTAGGATAAAGGAAATATAACATAAAGCATTTTCACATAAAAAAACAGCTCTGACATCTGGAAAGGAAAGACGTCAGAGCTGTTTTTTAGTTGATTGATCATTAAATAGCCACAGGAACCTTATGCTCAAATGGATGATACTGGTAATTTTCCAGTTTAAAGCTGTCCGTTGTAAACTGGTAGAAATCCTTCACTTCCGGATCTACCCATAAAGTTGGTCCCGGCAGAGGCTCTTTCTTTAAAAGTTCTTCTACCATAGGAATGTGGCGGTCGTAAATATGGGCATCTGCGATCACATGGACCAGTTCGCCTACTTTCAGGCCGCTTGCCTGGGCAAACATGTGCATCAGAATTGCGTACTGGCACACATTCCAGCTGTTTGCAGTAAGCATATCCTGGGAACGCTGGTTTAAGATGCCGTTTAAAGTATCGCCGGATACATTAAAGGTCATGCTGTAAGCGCATGGATAC
>CAVDQU010000226.1:0-1994 GCA_963611035.1 Agathobaculum sp. | reverse complement strand
GATACAGGTGCATTTCACTTAAATCATGGTGATTGTAGATATTGGACATGATGCGGCGGCTTAAAGGATTATGCTTTAAGTCATAAAGGATCCGGTCTACCTGGTCGAAATCCCCCTCTTTATAATGATGCTTAACCCCCAGCTGATAGCCATAGGCCTTTCCAATACTGCCGGTCTCATCAGCCCAGGAATCCCAGATATGGCTTTTTAAGTCATGTACATTATTAGACTTTTTCTGCCAGATCCATAACAACTCATCCACTGCGGATTTAAAATAAGTACGGCGCAGTGTGATCACCGGAAATTCTTTTCTCAGGTCGTAGCGGTTTACAATACCGAATTTTTTAATCGTATGAGCAGGTGTGCCGTCCTCCCATACCGGGCGTACTTCATGATCTGTGTCCCAGACTCCATTTTCAAGAATGTCTTTGCAATTTTGTATAAAAAGCTGATCTGCGTAACTCATGTGGTTTTATTTTCTCCTTTTGCCTTAATATAGACTCATGGACACGCGCTGATACGCTTATCTGTCTGCTTGCGCAGACGGTCCATTCGTTAATGGCGCAGGAAAAGCAAATGTCTGCTTCGCAGCCGCTTGCTTTTCTTTTGCGCTCATTACATTAGTATAGCAAATAGAAGGGGCCCAGTACAGCAAAAAATCAGGAAAAAAGCCCATTTTTTCCCATTTTCGGTCTTTTAAAACATAGGTGGTACTCTTCCAATTTTACAGACTACGTGTTATAATTCTTCTGGTAATTAGAGAAATGTTTTATGTAGATAAGGGGATCTGTAAATGAATCTGATCGCAGCAGCAGACGAAAACTGGGGGATCGGAAAAGGTGGCGGATTGCTGGCACACATTTCCGGTGATATGAAATTTTTCCGTGAAACTACAAAAGGAAAAGTAGTGGTCATGGGACGAAAGACTCTGGAAAGCTTTCCAGGAGGAAAACCATTAAAGAACCGTGTGAACATTGTCCTCACTGAGAATAAGGACTTTGCACCGGAAGGAGTGATCATCTGCCACAGCGTAGAAGAAACACTTGATAAATTAAAAGAATATCCCAAAGAGGATGTTTTCATCATTGGCGGCGGCATGATCTACAAAGCATTCCTGCCATGGTGTGAAAAAGCGTATATCACCCACATTTACCATACATTTGAGGCAGATACCTGTCTGCCGGATCTGGAAAAACAGGCAGACTGGAAACTGACTTCATCCAGTGAGTGTTATACCAATGCACCGGAAGGAGATCAGCCGGCTTTGGACTATGAATTCAGGATCTACGAAAGGCAGAATGGATGAAATTTCTTGTAACAGCAGATAACAACGGAGCCATCGGCAGAGGAGCACAGCCTTTAGTGACCATACCGGCCATGCAGCAGAACTTTTTAAAAGAAACCCAGGGAAAAGTCGTGGTCATGGGCCGAAAGACTCTGGAAGGACTTCCAGGAGGACAGCCTCTTGGAAACCGTATCAATGTAGTACTTTCAGAAAATCCCGCTTATAAGATAAAAGGTGCAGTTGTGTGCCACAACATCGGGGAAACTTTAGAATATTTAAAGCAGTTTTCTACGGAAGATGTATATGTGATCGGCGGGGAAAGCATTTTCAAGCAGTTTATGCCCCACTGCAATGTGGTTTATCTGACTCATATCGATTATGAATATGATGCAGATGTAAAATTTCCGGTAGATCTTGCAAAGTCTCCAGAATGGGAGATGGTAGAAGAAGGAGAAGAGCAGACATATTTCAGTCTGTGCTATACACCGGAAATCTATGTAAGAAAAGAAGATTTATAGTGTGAAACTTTTGACAAATAGAAGCGCATATGTTACATTAATACGATATCAGGGTTAAAAGGTCTAAAATCCGACGCAAGCTTGCTTGCAGGAGGATTTTTGAACTTGGGACCCGCCAAAAACATGAGTAAGAAGCCATTTTTTGAAGAAAAATGAGCGGATTACGAATGTTTTTAGAATTGCGAGAGTGC
>CAVDQU010000225.1:0-3368 GCA_963611035.1 Agathobaculum sp. | reverse complement strand
AGCCTACAGATGCCCATCCAGAAGACATAGAGCCATTTCCTCATGGGGAAAAAGAGACGCAGGCGCAGCCTATGAAAAATGGAAAGCGTATTGTCCTTATGACAGACATTCATTATCTGGCAGATTCTCTTACAGATAAAGGGGAAGAATTTCAGTACATGGTAGAACATGGAGATGGAAAACTGACCAACTATGTGTGGGAGATCACCGACGCAGCCTTTGAACAGGCAGAAGCATTAAAGCCAGACGTGATCATTTTAAGCGGCGACCTGACTTTAAATGGAGAAAAAGAAAGCCATAAAGAACTGGCGGAGAAGCTGGAACAGGTGGAAAAGGACGGCTTCCAGGTGGTAGTCATTCCTGGAAACCATGATATTAATAATAAAAATGCAGCCTCCTTTGACGGACGGACCAGACAGCCGGCTGAGGTCATTACTGCAGATGAATTTGCTGAGATCTACAATGATTTTGGCTACGAAGAGGCGCTTGACAGAGACCCGGCATCCTTAAGCTATACCTATGATCTGGGGCCGGATATGCGTCTTTTAATGTTGGACAGCTGTCAGTACGACCCTGTAAATAAGGTAGGCGGAATGATAAAAACAGAGACTTATGACTGGATCGATGACCAGCTGGAAAAAGCCTGGGAAGACGGCGTGATCCTTCTGCCTGTGGCTCATCATAACCTGTTGGACGAGAGTAAGATCTATGTGGAAGACTGTACCATTGAGCACAGCGAAGAGTTAGTAGACCGGCTGGAAGAAGAAAATGTTGCCCTGTTTTTAAGCGGACATCTTCATGTACAGCATTATATGAGAGATGAGGAAGACCGGGGGATCTATGAGATCGTTACCAGTTCCCTTTCTACGCCCCCATGTCAGTACGGAGTGTTAGAATACCGGGATGATGAAACATTTTCCTACCATACCAAACAGGTGGACATGGAAAAATGGGCCAGAAAGCATAAAAGCACCGATGAGAACCTGCTGAATTTTAATACCTATGCTCCGGCTACTTTAAGGACTATTTTTTACAACCAGTCTTATGATGCTATGAAGGATTCCGCAGAAGAGGAAAAAGGAGATATTTTTGTCAAACTGACCCAGAGCCAGAAAGAGCAGATGTCTGAGGTATATGCACAGTTAAATGCAGCCTGCTACGGCGGAAAAGCCTATGAGATCGTAAAAGAGGCTACGAATACAAATGCATATAAAATGTGGCAGGAATACTGTTATCCTATGGTATTGTTTGAATATCTGGAATACATTGTGGAGGACGCTGTAAAAGACTATAACTACCTGGAAGTAAATGACTGATCAATAATAGATCCAGAACATTTTTCTGTCTGATCTTTAATATTCCTGAATATACTGGATAAAAAGAGCGTGCAGGTCTGATCTATGAAACAGTCGCCGTATCAGCTTCTTATGGGAGTGGTCCTTCTTGGAACCGTTGCTTTTTTGTCCTGGCAGGCGGGTACACTGGCAGCAGCGGGGGTGCAGTATATACAGTCAGAAAATGGTTTTGGAGAGCAAAGAAAAGCAGTTGTAGTGGTGGATCCAGGTCACGGCGGCACGGATCCTGGAAAAGTAGGGATCAGCGGACAGCTGGAAAAAGACATTAACCTGGAGATTGCAAAAAAGCTTAAAACCTATCTGGAAGCATCGGATGTGACAGTGGTCCTTACCCGTGATAAAGATATGGGCCTTTATTCCTCTGGAGATGCCCATAAAAAAATGGCAGATATGCGCAAACGCTGTCAGCTGATCGAGGAAGCAAAGCCGGATCTGGTGATCAGTATCCACCAGAACAGCTATCATGAAGAAGCCATCCGGGGCGGACAGGTATTTTACTATAAGACTTCTGTTAAAGGTAAAAAACTGGCTCAGATCCTGCAGGAGCGTTTTGACTATGTGCTGGGAGATGCCAATAAAAGACAGGCAAAAGCCAACGATAATTATTATCTCCTGCTCCATGTAAAAGAGCCTATTGTCATTGCGGAATGTGGGTTTTTGTCAAATGGAGAAGAGGCGAAAAAGCTGGAAACAGAAGAATACCAGGACCGGCTGGCATGGACTTTACATATGGGGATCATGGAATATTTAAACCAGGAAAAATAGGATTCACGATTGTTTGTAAAAAAGTACTTACAAAAGAGAAAAAGGGATGCTATAATAGTGTATTGTCAAAAAAGAATGCGCAAGCGTACGACGCAGTGAGATTGCATACGAACATATTGCATGAAATATAACAGTAGAGATCAAACGAGTCACTGTGAAACATGAAAAAAACATGTTTCCAGGTCCGCCGTGTGGTCTCTTTTTTGTTGTAAAGAGTTGTGCGCACTAAAAAATACCAAAACAAATGAATGTCCTCTCGGAGTCTTTCCTGCACCTGATTTTGCGGCCGATTTTCCGCCAGCCGCACCCGAATTTCATCAACGTACGCACCGCGTACGCCTCAGAAATTTGGGCACAACTGACAAAAAATCTTCTCGCAAAATCGGGCACAGAAAGATTCCGAGAGAACATATGATAAAAAAGGAGAAATGAAAAATGCCGCAGAACAAAAGAGAAAGTCTGATCTACAGTGTAATGATGTGTTTTACCATGGTGCTCTGGATGAGCATGTATAATGTTACCCTTCATATGGGTGGCTTCAGTGTCGAGGTGCTCCGTGAAGGATGGCTGGGATTCCCTATTGCCGTTGTTTTCGCTTTCTGCATGGACTGGTTTGTAGTATCCGGACCTGCAAAGGGAATTGCTTTCCGTTTCTTTGTAAAGAGAGACAGCAGTGTTTTAAAGAAAGTGATCGTTATCTCATCATGTATGGTGGTCCCAATGGTCATTATCATGTCATTCTATGGCGGACTGGAAGCCTGTGTCCGCAGCGGACAGTGGAACCTGCTGCTTATCATCTGGCTGACCAACATTCCTAAAAACTTCATTATGGCGCTGCCTTTCCAGCTGCTGATCGCAGGTCCATTAGTAAGAACTGTGTTCAGAAGCCTGTTCCCGGAAGGAAAAGTGCTGGCGTAATACCTTTCATGCCGCAAGATATAGTTTCATCTTTGGATGAAGCTGATCTTGGGGCATTTTTGGTTTTGATCTGGATATCTGTCTTCAAGAACTGTCTTCAGACCCGTCACGCAAAAACACATAAAAACAAAAGATCCCGGCCAAAACCGAGATCTTTTCAAGAAAAAAATAAGAGCGCGAGACGGGATTCGAACCCGCGGCCCCCACCTTGGCAAGGTGGTGCTCCACCCCTGAGCCACTCGCGCATAAATTGAAAATATTTAATTTTCAAAGCAGGTGATGGGAATCGAACCCACGTATCTAGCTTGGAAGGCTAGTGTTCTACCATTG
>CAVDQU010000224.1:0-3379 GCA_963611035.1 Agathobaculum sp. | reverse complement strand
GATTCCTGTCAATGCGGAAACTCCGCAGGTGGAAAACCACCTGCGGGTTATCACATAGTTATGTGTTTTGATAATTCAAGAAGGGCATACGCGATACTGCATGCATCAACCTTTTTCAGTTTTGTACCACTAAGTCGTTCCTGATTCCAGAAAGAATCAGAAAGTGACGACAGCTCTGTTCCGATGTCCCAGTTGGGAATGCAGATATAGTTTCCATAGGCATGATGTCCCACTACCAAGTGAAAATAGCTGCCTCTGGCTGTTACTTCAACCTCTATTGGTTCCTGTTCCAACCGGATGGGAATAATCTCTCCCATCCATGTCTTTTTCGGAGCGGATGGCAGGCTTGCCCGGAATATAATACTCATGATCCGGCACCGCCTTTCAGCATCTCGTGTTCGATGACAAAGCGCACCATATGTTCATCAATCAAACGCTTGTTTTGCTGGTAAGCGTACATCAGACATTTTTCGCAGATGCGGTTGATACTTCGCGGAATTCCGGTGGATTCACTGTAAATGTCATCGACTGCCCGGTCTGTAAACAGATCCCTACGACCGCCTGCGTATTTTAGATGCGACTGGATGTACTGATCCGTTTCAGAACGATCCAGATGCGGAAGCACACAGTTGATATCAATACGCTGGCGTACAGCTGCATAACGTTGGAGTTTCAGCTTGTCCCAGAGTTCCGTCTGTCCCACCAGGACAAGAGCCATGGGACTCATAGAGTCAAAACGGTAATTCAGCAGGAACCGGAATTCCTCAATGGTTTCCTTCTCCAGAAGATGGGCTTCGTCCAGAATACAGATCACTTTTTTATTCTGGACACCACGGATGATTTCAATCTGGTTCTGGAGCTGGCGTTTTGCATCCCCGCGATAAAACTTCGATTCAATTCCCAGCTGGTCAAGAAGTCCCTTATAAAACCATCTTGGCGTCAGCTTTGAATCAGACAGATACAGAAAAATATATCTGTCTTTTGAAAGGGAAGCCACAAACTTTCGGATCAGTGTGGACTTTCCACATCCCGCATCCGCTGTAACCACTGCGAACAGCTGGCGGTCTGCAGCATAGGCAAGCCGCCCGATGGCATCCGTTACATAAGGAGATTCATAAAGCAGCTCCGGTGGGATATCTCTGGTAAAAGGGGTATGTTCCATCTCAAAGAAGGTTTCATACATGGCTTTCATCCCCCTTTCCGTAGTTACTGAAAGAAAGGGCATTTGCCTGCATCTTCAATGTCTGTTCACGTTTGCGCTTCAGACCTTCCAGAAATCTGGAGGATTCCGGTTCTTCCGGAAGCATGCTGGCTGGTATTTCCGGCTTCTGTTCACAGTATTCGTTGATCTGAAGCGGCTTGGCTGTGAAGGATGGTATTCCGTCATAGGAAACGGTGATAATCTCCGGCTTCAGTGGATCATACGAGATTTGTACCTTCGCTCCGACCAGTGCGGTGCTGGTTTCATACATGCGCCCTCCGACACGGATGCATCCGCCTTTGTCCACCTCACGCTCCTCGTGATGCAGGAATGCATTTCCAACCACGCCTGCATCCAGAAATACGAGAGGATGGGAATCGCGGTTCCATTCCTGAAGCGGGCTGATCCCTTCGCTTGGAACCGGAGAACCCAGGCTCTTGTAGTATTCTGCGATACCCTCATGCGGCTTATTATGGTAGTACTCTTCAAGCCATATATCCCAGAACCGGTTTAAGTCATCAAGAGTCCGGATCTTCTGGGCAGAAGCTTCTGCCAGGAACGCATTGACAAAGCGGTTAAAAACTTCCACACCGCCTTTTGACTGTGGGGAATACGGTTTGGCTCTTAAAACGCGTGTCCCCAGCATGGAAAGTGACTGGATCAATTGTCTTGATACGAACTGCTTTCCGTTATCATGATAAGCGGCAGAGATTTTTCCGTGCTTCAGAATGGCCCTATGGTAACAGTCTTCCACGATACTTTCCCGTTGATGGTCATACCATCTGGCTTCCAGAACATAGCGCGAATGGTTATCAATGATCACCACAAGATAGGTCTGGACAAGGGCACCATTTTTCCCGGCAGGCAGCTTCAGGCCATATTTGATATCAGATTCCACCAGCATCATACGGTGCGGCTTACAGAAGCGTCTGGAAGAACTTTTCTTTGCTTCTGTGTATTTTTTCATCTGCTTCCTGCCATAGCCGCCTTTGTAAAGGTATCTCTGCATAGTGGAACGTTTCAGGATACCAGGCGGGACACGGCCTTCCATTTCCAGTATCAGGATGATCTGGGCAACGGATCTGGATGGTACCTCACGTTTTAACTGGATTGCTTCCTGCACCAGTTCTTCAAAATTTTCCGGTAGACTCTGTGACCGGCGTGATTCCCGGTTCATTGGTTTAAGCCCTGAGAAACCGTTCTCACGGTAATAGAGTTCATAACGGTAAAGACTCCTGACGGAAACCTGATGCTGTGCAGATAACTGTTCCCTAAGCAGCACCCGCTTCGCCTGATCCAGGGATTCATCAAGCAGCGGTGCGATCATCTGGAATCTTGCCAGTGCCTGTTCCTCCTGCCATGCTTTTACAGGTGCTTCTTTTTCTGTAGATTCGTTCGTCATTGTATTGATTACCTCCTTTAAGGCAATCATACAGAGAAACAGATTGACAGTACAACAAAAGTCGGTGCATTGCTACCGGTCCCAGATGGGGCGCAGAACCACACCGGAATTATAAACAAACCGGAGTACGATGCGCAGCCAGTCGCAGGTGTCCGAACGCAGTTTCTCAAGCAGCGAGGCACTGGCTGTAAGGAGCTTCTCTGTAAAACCCAAAAGCTGATACCCTTTAGACCTCAGGGTACCTTCCATGGCTGCTTTATTAAACTGATACCAGCGTTGCCACCCACGCATGGTGGCTTCGCATGGATGATCTTCAAAACCTGCCGTATCAGGAGAGATCAGTCCATCCAGGACCCCGGCAATGATATCGGTCTCAAAATGCTTATACGGAATCAATGCATCAGGCAATTCCCGGTGCAGGGTATTGCAGGATTCGTTTGTACAGAGAAGGCGGCGGATGCAGAGCCATCTGACTTCGTTATTTCTGCCTCTCATAATGCGTTTAACGGAATCCCGGTACTTCAGAGGATGTCCGCAAATGGGGCAGATGGATTTTTCTCTGCATTCAATAGAAAAAATATGTTCTTTCTCATTGTAAGAAACCGTGTAATCTGTTATAATAACCATGGTTTTATACCGACGGTCTCAGTGATCACACATCTTGCGAGGAGGGTGGCACTGGGGCCTCTTTCTTTTATACTTAATGACAGTATAAAGGGCAATCCCATGACAGGCAAGCGATTTAAAAACAGGTCAGGTTAGGTGGGCAATAACAG
>CAVDQU010000223.1:0-3401 GCA_963611035.1 Agathobaculum sp. | reverse complement strand
CGCGGCAGCAAAGGAAGGCTGTGCAGTAAGTCTCTATGAGAAAAATGAAAAGCTTGGCAAAAAGATCTTTATCACGGGAAAAGGCCGCTGTAATGTGACCAACGCCGGTGATATGGACGAGCTGTTTGGGGCTGTGATCACTAATAAGAAATTTATGTTCAGCAGTTTTTATGGCTTTACCAATGAAGATATGATGCAGTTTTTAGAGGACGCAGGACTGCGTTTGAAAACAGAGAGAGGAAAGAGAGTATTTCCATTATCTGACCATTCTTCTGACGTAATTGCAGCTTTAGAGCGTACATTAAAGAAAGAAAATGTAAAAGTGCATCTTCGCAAAGAGGTAAAAGGTTTAAATCTTGTAACAGAAGAAGATAAGATGATCTGCAAAGGCATTTTCCTGGAAGAAAATGGAAAAAAGACAGCCATTGACGCAGACTGCGTTATCGTAGCAACCGGCGGCATGTCTTATCCTTCTACAGGTTCCACAGGAGACGGCTATCAGTGGGCCCAGGCAGCAGGACTTAAGGTAACAGCCCTTTTACCAGCCTTGGTACCATTTGAGGCAGCAGAGCTTGAAACTGTAAAATCTCTCCAGGGACTTTCACTTAAAAACGTGGAAGCCACTGTATCTAACGGTAAAAAAGAACTGTACCGTGACTTTGGGGAAATGCTGTTTACCCATTTTGGAGTCAGCGGTCCTCTTATGTTAAGCGCCAGCTCTTTCTGTGCCAAGGCCATTGCCAAAACCCCATTAAAGCTGTCTATTGACTTAAAACCGGCCCTTACAGAGGAACAGCTAGATGAGCGTGTTTTAAGGGATTTTGCAGAGGCAAAGAATAAGCAGTTTAAAAACAGCTTGAACCATTTATATCCTGCAAAACTGGTCCCTGTGATCATAGAACGCAGCGGCATTGACCCGGATAAGCAGGTAAATGAGATCACCAAAGAAGAACGCCGTCATCTGGTACAGGCCACCAAGGCGCTGACCTTTACACTGACAGGTCTCAGACCATTTAAAGAGGCTATCATTACCCAGGGGGGTGTAGATGTAAAGGGGATCAATCCTTCTACCATGGAAGCGAAAAAGGCAGAAAACCTGTATTTTGCAGGAGAAGTCCTGGATGTGGATGCAGTGACTGGCGGATTTAATCTGCAGATCGCCTGGTCTACCGGCTGGGCAGCGGGAAAAGCGGCAGCAGAGAAAATGAAAGTTAAAGGAGAACAATAATGAACCATTTTAATATTGCAGTAGACGGACCTGCAGGAGCAGGAAAAAGCACCATTGCCAAGCTGGTAGCAAAGGAACTGGGCTTTGTATATGTAGATACAGGGGCAATGTACCGTGCTATGGCCCTTTATTTTTTAAGAAAGGGTGTAGATCCAAAGGCAGCAGAAGAGATCGAACGTTCATGCCCGGAGGTAGATGTAACGATCCGTTATCAGGAGGGCGTTCAGCAGGTACTTTTAAACGGCGAAGATGTATCCGGCCTGATCCGCACAGAAGAAGTGGGAAATATGGCATCTGCTGTGTCCGGTTACATGCCTGTAAGAGAAAAGTTGGTAGAGCTTCAGAAACAGCTGGCAGCAAAGGAAAATGTGATTATGGACGGAAGAGATATCGGCACCTGTGTTCTTCCAGACGCGCCTGCTAAGATCTACCTGACAGCTTCCGTAGAGGTAAGAGCATTACGCCGTTATAAGGAACTGATGGAAAAAGGCATGGAAGCAGACTTAAAAGAGATCGAAAAGGACATTGAAGACAGAGATTACAGAGATATGCACAGGGAACATTCACCGTTAAAACAGGCAGAGGATGCCGTACTTCTTGATACCTCTTCCATGACACTGTCCCAGGTAGTAGAAGAGATCTTAAAGATCGTCCGTGAAAAAGGCTACAAGGCAGACGGAGGACGTGCATAATGGAGCGTCAGGTCATTGTCGCTAAAACAGCAGGTTTCTGCTTTGGAGTAGAACGTGCAGTAGCCCGGGTCTATGAGCAGATCCAGGCCGTAAAAGAAGGAAAAGCCCAGGGGCCTATTTATACTTATGGTCCCATTATCCACAATGAAGAAGTAGTCCACGATCTGGAAGAAAAGGGAGTCCGGGTATTAGATACAGAAGAAGACCTTAAAACCCTTCCGGAAGGCCAGGGGACTGTGATCATCCGTTCCCACGGAGTGAGCCGTCATATTTATGATATCTTAAATTCCCGCAGGGTAAATGTGGTAGATGCCACCTGCCCCTTTGTAAAGAAGATCCACAAGATCGTAGATGAACATTCCAGGGCGAAAGAGGCAGTTATCATCATCGGAAGCCCGGCTCATCCGGAGGTGGAAGGCATCCGCGGATGGGGCAATGGTGACACCGTTGTAGTGGAAAATGAGGCTGATGCAAAAGAATATAACCTTCCAGAGGGTAAAAAGCTTTGTATCGTATCACAGACGACATTTAATTACAACAAATTTCAAGAATTAGTTGAAAAAATTTCAAAAAAGGGTTATGATAGTAGTGTTTTAAATACGATTTGCAATGCAACACAGGAAAGACAAGTGGAGGCGGCGCGTATTGCAGCTTCGGTGGAGGCTATGATCGTCATTGGTGGCAGACATTCTTCCAACACCCAGAAGCTATACGAGATCTGTCTCAAGGAATGTAAAAACACATTTTACATTCAGACACTCGGCGATTTAGATCCTGACAGTGTATCTTCTGTGCGCAGCGTAGGTATTACAGCTGGGGCATCCACCCCAAAAAAGATTATTGAGGAGGTTCATACCAGAATGGCAGAGCAGAGTTTTGCAGAGTTATTAAAGGAAGAGGAAGAATCCACCAAACCAATACGTACAGGAGAGATAGTTACCGGTCAGGTCATCGAAGTTAATAAAGATGAGATTATTCTGAGCATTGCGGGCAACAAGTCTGAGGGCGTTATCACCCGTGACGAGTACAGCAATGACAATAGCGTAGATTTAACTACCAAGGTACAGGTTGGTGAAGAAATGGAAGCTAAGGTTATCAAGCTGAACGATGGTGTTGGCATGGTATCCTTATCTTACAAGCGTATGGCAGCTGACAGAGGCAACAAGCGTCTGGAAGAAGCATTTGAGAATCATGAAGTTCTGACTGCGAAAGTAGCTCAGGTATTAGACGGCGGTTTAAGCGTTGAAGTAGAAGGCTCCAGAGTATTTATCCCAGCAAGCCTTGTATCTGATACTTATGAGAAGGATCTTTCCAAGTACGCAGGTCAGGAAATCCAGTTTGTAATTACTGAGTTCAATCCTAAGAGAAGAAGAATCATTGGCGACAGAAAGCAGTTATTAGTTGCTGAAAAGGCTAAACTGAAAGAAGAACTGTTCTCCAAAATCCAGGTTGGTGATAAGGTAGAAGGAACTGTTAAGAAC
>CAVDQU010000222.1:0-3401 GCA_963611035.1 Agathobaculum sp. | reverse complement strand
GAACAATATAAACCATTAAAAGGCATCAAAGTTGTAGAGTTATCTCTTATGGTGGCTTCCGCCAGCTGCGGACGTATGATGGCAGACTGGGGCGCAGATGTGATCAAGCTGGAAAACACCAAAGGCGGCGATAATTTCCGTAAATGGCCGCTGTCCATCGGAGCTCCTGCAGATGATGATTTCGACCCTATCTTTGATAACTTAAATGCCAACAAGCGTGCGATCAGTGTGGATACAAGGACCAAAGAGGGCCAGGAGATCGTATACCGCCTGTTAGAAGATGCTGATGTATTCTTAACCAACTTAAGAACTGGCGCACTGGCCAAACAGGGACTTGATTATGACACCTTAAAAGAGAAATTCCCGAAACTGGTTATGTGCCAGTTAGACGGCTATGGTCCAAAGGGTGAAGAATCCGGAAGACCTGGATATGACAACACTGCTTTCTGGGCAAGAGGCGGTTTCATGTACAGCCAGGCTGTATATGGCGACAACAATGATACCTATCCTGTATACATGCCTATGGGATTTGGCGATACCACCTGTGCCCTTGGTATGATGGCTGCTACTGTTTCCGCTGTTTTAAGTGCAAAGCAGACTGGAAAAGGCGACCGTGTTTCCCTAAGCCTTTACGGAACAGCTGCATGGCTGGCAAACATCCTTATTTCCGGTTCCCAGTATGGCTTTAAGATGCCAAAACGCAGAGAAAATTCCAGCCCGTTTGGTGCTCCTTTCAAATGCAGCGACGGCCGCTGGTTCATGCCTCAGGTAGTAGTATTTGACAGAGATACGCCTATCTTCTACCGCCTCCTTGGTACAGATGATATGATAGGCGATCCGCGCTATGCTACCAGAGCTCAGTTTAATGATGTAAACATCTGCCGTCCTGTAATTGAACGTTTTGAGAAGATCTTTGCTACCAAGACAGCCAAAGAATGGTATGACCTGTTCAGCGCAGAAGGACTTTGCTGTGAGATCTTAGCCACCTACGAAGATGTTCTTACCGACCCACAGGCCATTGCAAATGATTTCGTCTACAAGATGAAATACGACAACGGCAAGGAATCCACTCTGGTACGCACCTGCCTGCGCAGCGAACGCATGGGCACCCCGGGATTCAATCGTGGACCGATGCTTGGCGAGCATACCGTATCTATCCTGAAAGAAGCCGGGTATTCTGATGAAGAGATCCAGAAATATCTGTCTGAAGGAATCATCCGTCAGCATGACTGATCTGTTTAATTGATAACAGCCAACATTAATGGGCCGCCGGTTTTCACCGGCAGCCCCTTTTTACACCTGTCATATTTTATGCACCTGCCAAACCTGCCGTTGGCAGGTTCTCTAAAATCCATTACAGCAAAAACGCGCCAGACCGGCGCGTTTTTAATTTCTTCGTTTCTTTCCTTTACTTCCAGCTCATCCGTCCATAATCCAGGATCGCTTTTCCATCACTGTCTTTTACCATACGGAATAAAGCTTCATTTTCCCCGGTTTTCCATACATGAAGAGTAAAATGGTCTTCCGGTATTGCTACCGCGCGGAACTGGTTTTCGATGGATACCATACGCTCCGGCTCTCCTGGGAACAGGACGCCGATCATCATGCGGCAGGCGTAGCCTAAACTGCAAAGGCCATGAACGATAGGGCGGTCAAAACCGGCTTTTTGGGCAAATGCTGGATCTGCGTGAAGAGGATAGGTATCACCGGTCAGGCGGTATAATAAAGGCGCCGTCTCCGGATATGCATCCTTGATCTCATAATCTGCTTCTCTCTCCGGGATCACTACCGTGCTGTGAGGCACCTTTGGTCCGCCAAAACCGCCGGCCCAGCGGTTTAAATAGCCCATGGTATTGGTAAATACCGGCTCTCCAGCCTCGTCTTTTGCAATAATATCTACATTGATCTTGGCACCTTTTCCTTCTCCGCGGTCATATACAGCGCTGATCACCTTTTCCAGATGGAGTTTTCCCTCTGCCAGGATCGGTTTGTGGATCACCAGCTTGTGGTCCATATGTAAGGTGCCGTCAGAACGAAGACCTTCGATCTTCTTGGTAGGCATCATCGGCTGCTCTGAATAAGGCTCTGTTCCAAAGGTAGCAGTACATGGGATCACCCCAAAAGTAGGCACTGCTTTTAAGCCTTTTTCATACACATATTCCAGTTCTTCCTGCTTTGCCCCAACACTTAAATTATAAAGGATCAGATCTCTCCAGGTATAGGAAAAATCCTGTTCTACGGATAAACCAACTGCAGATTGATCTAACATAAAATGACCTCCTCTTTTCCTCTATGTTCGCTTTCTAAAAAAGGCTGCTGCAAAACATTTTCCCGTTTTTGCGACAGCCCCTTTTTCATTTATTGTGTTCTTCCTTATTTGATTTTGTTCTTACGGATCACGTTGCCGCTGATAACTACTCTCTGGATCTCATTGGTTCCCTCAAAGATCTGGAAGATCTTAGCATCACGCATCAGCTTCTCAACTGGGTAATCACGCATGTATCCATATCCGCCTAAGATCTGGACTGCCTCTGTAGTAACGCGGTTTAATGCGTCGGAGCAGTAGCACTTAGCGATTGGTCCTAAAGTTGCTGCTAAAGGATCACCTGCGTCTAACAGAGCTGCTACCTTCATACCGATGGCACGGCTGGTCTCAATAGCGATCTCCATATCAGCGATCTTGGAAGAAATAGCCTGGTTCTTGTAGATCGGCTTGCCCATAGTGGTACGTTCCTGAGCATATTTTACGCAAACTTCCATAGCCGCCTTCATAATACCTACGCAGCCGCTTCCTACGCCTGCACGGCCCTGTTCCAGAGTCTTCATAGCGATCTTAAAGCCTTCGCCCTCTTTGCCGATCAGTGCAGATGCCGGGATATGTACATCTTCAAATAATACGTCGCAGGTTGCAGACTGACGGATACCCATCTTGTCCTCATGCTTGCCAATGCTGATGCCTGGCAGATGTGCGTCTACTAAGAACATGGTCAGTCCCTTGTATCCAAGGCTTCTGTCAATAGAAGCAACTACACACATAAAGTCTGCGTAGCATGCGTTAGTGATAAAGCACTTACGTCCGTTTAAAACGTACTCTTTTACATTTCCATTTTCATCTAAGATTTTTTCAGCTGTGGTCTTGCATGCGCCTGCATCAGATCCTGCTTCCGGCTCGGTCAGTGCAAAAGCTGCAAATCCGCTGCGCTTCTTTGGCCAGCGTGGATCTCTTCCTGGCTTATCGCTTGTTAAGATTTCTACACACCATTTCTTCTGCTCTTCGGTTCCTGCGATCAGAACTGGCTTAATGCCCAGGTTGTTAGTTCCACAGGTCAGTCCAAAACCTGCATCGCCGTACATCAGCTCTTCACGGATCCATGCTGCAGATACATTGCTCAGTCCCTGGC
>CAVDQU010000221.1:0-3413 GCA_963611035.1 Agathobaculum sp. | reverse complement strand
ATGAAGTAAACGCTGTCTATCTGATGAGCGGAGCTTTCGATTTTACCGTATTTATCGAAGGAAAGACCATGCGCCAGGTAGCACAGTTTGTATCTGACAAATTAGCTCCTATGGAGTCTGTATTAAGTACAGCAACTCACTTTGTACTGAAAAAATATAAGGATCACGGCACTGTTATCAGTGAGTCGGTCCAGGATGAAAGGATGCTGATCACACCATGAGAAACCCCTTATCTGACAAAATTGTAAGTATCCCGCCTTCCGGGATCCGTAAATTTTTTGATATTGTAAATGAAATGGAAGGCGCTATTTCCTTAGGTGTAGGCGAGCCGGATTTTGACACTCCCTGGCATATCAGGGAAGAAGGCATCTACTCTCTTGAAAAAGGCCGTACTTTCTATACTTCCAATGCAGGTTTAAAGCAGTTAAAAGAGGAAATATGCAATTATTTAAAGAGACGTTTTGACATAAACTACGACCCGGATACAGAGGTTATGGTAACAGTAGGCGGCAGCGAGGCAATCGACGTAGCTATGCGTGCCATGTTAAACCCGGGAGATGAAGTACTGATCCCACAGCCAAGCTATGTTTCCTATTTGCCATGTGTCACACTGGCAGACGGTGTTCCGGTGATCATTGAACTGGAAGAAAAAGACCAGTTTAAGCTTACTCCGGAAAAACTGTTGGAAAAGATCACTGACAAGACTAAGATCTTGATACTTCCTTTCCCTAATAACCCAACCGGTGCAATTATGGAAAAGCATGAGCTGGAAGAGATTGCAAAGATTGTTATTGAAAAGGATCTGTTTGTAGTTACCGATGAAATCTACTCTGAGCTGACCTACCAGAGAAAACATGCCACGATTGCAGCATTTCCAGGTATGAAAGAGCGTACCGTCCTGATCAATGGTTTTTCCAAGTCTTATGCAATGACCGGCTGGCGTCTTGGCTATGCAGCAGCGCCAAACCTGATCTTAAAGCAGATGTTAAAGATCCACCAGTATGCGATCATGTGCGCACCTACTACTAGCCAGTATGCCGCTGTTTCCGCACTGAAAAATGGTGATTCGGATGTAGAAATGATGCGTGAGTCCTATGATCAGCGCCGCAGATTTTTATTGAATGCCTTCCGCGAAATGGGCATTGATTGCTTCGAGCCATTAGGTGCATTCTATACATTCCCAAATATCAGCCGCTTTGGCATGACTTCTGAGGAATTTGCTACCAAGCTTCTTATGGAAGAAAAGGTAGCTGTAGTTCCCGGAACGGCTTTTGGCGCCTGCGGAGAAGGCTTTGTGCGTATTTCCTATGCTTACTCATTAAAGAGCCTGAAAGAGGCATTAAGCCGTATTGAGCGTTTTGTAAAGCATCTTGATGGAAAGGCAGAATAAAGATTATGCTGAATGTTGTACTTTTAGAGCCGGAAATGCCATCTAATACAGGAAATATCGGCCGTACCTGTGTGGCAACCAATACCAGACTTCACCTGATCGAGCCTCTTGGTTTTAAGTTAAATGAAAAAGCATTAAAAAGAGCCGGCTTGGATTACTGGGATAAATTAGATGTACATGTATACAGTGATTACCAGGATTTTCTGGAAAAGAATCCGGATGCTTTGGAAAAAATGTATTTTGCCACCACAAAGGCACATAAAGTTTACTCAGAAGTAGACTACGAGCCGGACTGCTATCTTATGTTCGGAAAAGAAAGCGCCGGTATCCCGGAAGAGATCTTAGTAGAAAATGAAGACCACTGCGTTCGCATTCCTATGTGGGGCGAGATCCGATCTTTGAACCTTTCAAATTCTGTGGCAGTGGTGCTCTATGAAGCCCTGCGCCACAATGATTTTGAGAAAATGGCATTAGACGGCCAACTTCACCACATGAAGTGGAAAGATGGCTGGGAACAAAAGTAAATGAGCCCATGAGCAGTCTTCAAATGCGGCACAGGCGCATGCTTGATACACATGGAAAAACAGGCAACACTGTGAACGAAAAGTCCTCCTGCATCAGCAGGGGGACTTTTTGGCGCCTGTAAACTCTTATGGTCAAAAACTTCCGCATAATCCCACTCATTTTCACATAGTCTGTAAAAGCAGTGAAATGATCATCGTGCAGTCAGACAGTAAAGCAAGCAGTGCCGTATTGGTGGGAGGGTAAAAATGAATGAAAGATACCAGGAGGTTTTAGAACAATATGAAATGGAAGTCCTATCTGTAAGAAAAGGCCGGGGGTCCTGGATCTGCGAAACAGATAAGGGCCTTAAACTTCTGCGGGAATACAGGGGGACTGTGCGCAGACTGGAATTTGAGGATCAGGTGTTGGAAAGTCTGGATGCCAGAGGAAGCCTGCGGGTAGACCGGTATGTGCGGAACAAAGAAGGCGCCCTTTTAAGCAAAGCCGGAGACGGGACCAATTACATCATGAAGGAATACTTTTCTGACAGAGAGTGCAATATCAGGGACAATTACGAGATCCGTCTGGGGATATCCCGTCTTGCCATGCTCCACGGGCAGTTGCGCCAGATTTCGCCAAGAGAAGAATGGAATATGGGGTCTATTTTTATAGAAAGCCTGGAAAAAGAACAGGAGCGCCATGTAAAGGAAATGAAGCGGGCCAGAAACTTTATCCGGGGAAAACGTGGCAAAACAGAATTTGAACTGTGCGTCATGGACAGCTTTGACTATTTCTTCGAGCAGGCCAAAGAAGCACTGGAGCAGATGAAGGAATTGTTCCCGGAAAATGAAATGCCGGGACAGCTGGCTGCTGCGGAACTTTCCATTGAAAATGCCACTGAAAATATGGAAAATCCTGCTGAAAACATGAAAAATCCTGCCGGACAGCAAGGAAACAGACTGGGCTATCTCTGCCACGGCGATTTAGACCAGCACCATGTATTAATGGGAAATGGCTATACAGCGATCATTGAGTATAACCGTATGCACCTGGGAGTTCAGGCAGAGGATTTGTACCGTTTGATGCGAAAAGTAATGGAAAAACACGGCTGGGACGGTGATCTGGGGATCTCCATGCTGGACTCCTACGAACGGGTCCGCCCTATGGATAAGCAGGAACGGAAATGTCTTTACTATATGTTCCTGTTCCCGGAGAAATACTGGAAGCAGTTAAATTTCTATTATAATACAAACAAAGCCTGGATCCCGGCCAAAAGTACCGATAAGTTAAAAAGCCTGAAAACCCAGGAAAATGCCAGAAGCCGGTTTTTAAGGAGGCTGGAAGGGGCATGTGGATAAGGTCATAGGGAAAATGAAATATATTGCGTATGTGTGTAAAGTGCCCTGAGTTTACAGGGCATTTTTCGTTGGTATTTTTCATTATTGTTTAAACTTTTGATAATTCTAAAATAATTTTGAAAAACATTAAAAAAGTTGTTGACAAATGGTTTGGGATTTGC
>CAVDQU010000220.1:1613-3502 GCA_963611035.1 Agathobaculum sp. | reverse complement strand
TCACTGAACATGGAGCCGTCTTTCATGTTATGGCCGTAAACAATAGTATTGGCAGAAACAAAAGGTATCCTTCCACTTTCTGCAAAAATGGCTCCTCCGGTCTGTTTTTCTCTGCTAAATCCATGATCCAGATAATATCCACTTTCTGCTCCCCACACCACCGGATAATCAACTGCAGTTTTAGGAATGCGGATCCAGAAACTATAATCCGGATTTATCTTCTTTAATTTTTCCTCATCCATATCTGCCACAGGATCCGCTGTATCCTGTGACGTGATCTCCACTTCCTTTCGTATATTCTCATAAGATGCTGCTGCCGTTTTATATTCTTTCAGACTTTTTCCTGTATAAACTGCCCCTGAGACTGCAAAGATCACAAAAAAGATCCCGAATATCAGGCTTTTTTCCCTGACCAATAAGCAAAATCTTCTCATATAACCTGCATGTCTCATTTTCCAGACCCCTATCAGAACGATAACACCAAAAATAACCGGGATGAACAGCCAGATCATACTGTTCTCATTTCGAGGTTCTGATGCATCCATCCCCAGGGAGTATTCCTTAGAAGAATACTCCCCGTTAAGATCCGGTAACGCTTCTGCATTTTCCCTGGCGATCAGGCCGCCATACACAGCCCTGCAGGCAACTGTATTTTCCCTGCTTTCAGACTCTTCCTGATGTTCATTCAAATAGCTGACTGTCTCCAAGGGCAGAAGTCTTCTCACCCTTTTCCCGCTTTCAGGGTCTCTTACCATGATCCAGGCTGTCTGTGGAACATCCTCAATCCCCTGTATATCACGGTAAATGATCTCTTCTGATACATAAAAGGGCTCTTCTTTCGGCATCTCCTGGGCAATGGCGCTAAAACCGGCTAAAAGTATTGTTCCTATAAGGATCCCGCCAAACCAAAGCAGCTTTTTCTTTTTTTCTGCGCCATTTAATCCCTTTAAAAAGCACCAGCCAGCCGCCAGGACACATGCAAACGTCATAATCAGCACTTCTAGGATCCTGCTGTTATCTCCTGTTTTCAGACTGTTATCCGACGTCCCATTATAAGAACCGTTATAGCCTGCATTTCTTCCCTTTCTCTCATAAAATGCCTGGATCCATCCTTTTTTCTTTTCCTGGATCTTTTCATTTTTGATCTCAAATATTCCTCTTACCAGTTTTCCATTTTCAACGGTAAAATGATAAACTTCCGGGCTTATTTCATAGCCTTCCGGTGCAGTGATCTCCCTGAAAACATAAGTTCCATCCGGCGGAGTGGCAATCTTAAAATAGCCATTTTCACCACTTTTTGCAATTTCCATCACCTGACCAAGCTGGTTATAAAATGCAAATTCAGCACCTGCAAGAGGATTTTCCTCTTCATCTGTCTTTTTAAAGGAAATATAGGATTTTTTCGGCACAGTATGATTTCCGCCACCGCCAGAAGAACGGATCCTGCTGTTATAGAAAACAAATTCCTGCTGCTCTTGGGTCTGATCAGAAATCTGTATCTCTACTTCCGGCTTCTTTTCATATCCAGCCGGTGCTTCCAGTTCCCGGATCATATAACTGCCTGGCTCCAGTCCATAAAATGTCTGGCCTTTCTCCTCTTCTGAAACCCACTGGCGGATCACTTCCATGGTATCCTTTCGCACCAGTTCCAGTTTTGATCCTGGAAGCAGTGTTTTTAATGCATCATCCTGTTTTTCCACATAAAAGATCGTACCGTAATTGCGAAGGATCACCTCCGGTATTTCTGTCATTCCGTCTGTAATGGTAAAATAGACCGACTCATCAGACTTGGCATAACCTTTTGGTGCGCTGATCTCTACTAAACGATAGTTTCCTGCTTTCAGGCCTTTGATCAGATGAGGCTGTTTGCCTGTAGTCCAGTTTTCCAC
>CAVDQU010000220.1:0-1603 GCA_963611035.1 Agathobaculum sp. | reverse complement strand
GTTTTCCACCAGAGTCCAGACATTTTCTGTCTTAAACTCTCCCTTTTCCTCTTCCTTTATAACCTCTTCTTCCCGTTCCAGCTGCAAAATGGCGCCTTCCAGATATTCTGATGTATCTCCCAGAAGCTTTTTCGTCAACACCCGGTTGCTGTCATTGACCGGATCATAGGTAAGTTCTATAAGAGGTGTCTTTTCATCCTGATATTCAAACTGGAACTCCAGTGTTTTTTCAGAAAGCATATATCCAGGCGCTGCCTTTGTCTCTCTTACCAGATAATCATAGGGGCTGAAATTTCCATTTTTATCCAGATATCCTATAGGCTGAGGCAGAAATACTGCTTTTCCCTGTTCATCTGTTTCCTGTTTCTCACAGGATATGCCCAAAGTCTTATTAAACAGCTCAAACTCTGCTCCCTGTAATAACATTGCCTTATTTTCAGAGTCATGTTTGATCACTTCCAGTCTGCCTTCCGGGATCTCATCCTGCATTTCCAATTTCTGGATTTCTTTTGTATCTTCTACTATAAATGGAATGTCCACAGACTGCAAAAATCCATAAGGCGTGGTCTCTTCTCTTAAAATATAGGAGCCTGCCGGAATGTATTCGATCAGATGTGGCTTTAGATCTCCCACCTCAAAACCTTCCAGAATCTCTCCCTTCTCTTTTTCTTCCTGTGTATAGGCACCATCCAGTCCGGAGACCCATACTGCCTCTTCATCCCGGTATCTGCCTTCTTCCTCTGGAATATGCAGCAGCAATGGTGTCTCACTGATCACTCCCTTTTCATCCACTGGATAGATCCCCAGTCTGGCTTCTGCCACTTCCTTGCCTCCTGTAATGGTATTTTTACTTACCTGAAGGCGCAGAGACTCATCTTTCATAACCACCTGATGGATCATTTCCAGATGTCCTGTATCGGTGATTTCAAAAAGAATAGGATCTGCTGTAGCATAACCGGAAGGTGTGGCACTTTCCCTTAAAATGTAAGCGCCCACCGGCAGATATTCAAACCGTACTGTTCCATTTTCTGTAAAGCAGTAACGGCCCTTTATGGTTTTTGGAACTTCTTTCCATTGATAGTCGTATTTTGTAATGGGATTTAAGCCAGCTGCATCTGTCTCTTCTCTTCCTGTTTCCCACATTTCCTGCCATTCTTTAAATCCGGCCCGGTCAAAGACAAGGAGTTTATTTTCTTCCCTCATCACATCATCCAATGCTTTATCTTTTTCCTCTTCCGGCACCTGATATAAGGTAAGTTCTGTCAGACTGTCCTCATAGAGAAGTTCCCCTGTTTTTCCATCCTCTTTGCGAATCTCCACAGAAGTAAAATCATCTTCCATTGCAAAGGACTGCACATGCTCTGTTTCCAAAATCTGGATATTTTCCCGTTTTTTCTGTACATAGCCCTGCTCATAAGGGCATTCTGTCTCTTCCAGCACATATTCTCCTACTGGAATATGGTCGATCCAGTGGGGTTCGTCCGTTTCAATCCATTCTCCCTTTTCGTCCGTTTTCAGATTTCCTCTATCATCATAAGAATAGCCGCTGATCCAGGAAGCATATACCTTTCCAGGCAGATAAATGCCATCTTCATCTGTAAGC
>CAVDQU010000219.1:0-3537 GCA_963611035.1 Agathobaculum sp. | reverse complement strand
CTGCCACAATAGTACGAAGTTCATCCTCGGTCATGGCATCTGTCTTTTTATCAGGATCCACCTGGAGCAGGCGCAGGATACAAACGGACATTTGATTGATGGTCCAGATTACCGGCGTCAGGATCATCATCAGAAAATAAATATTTTGGGCACTTTTCATGGCAATCTTATCAGATTCCAGGGAAGCCATAGTCTTTGGTGTGATCTCACCGAAGATCAGGATCAGAACAGTCAGCACACCGGTAGCTACACCAACTGCAGCATTTCCAAAAACATCTGCCGCCAAAATGGTCATAATCGATGAAGTGGACAGGTTTACCACATTATTTCCGATAAGTATAGCACTAAGCATCTTGCTTTTATTTTCATGAAGCTTTAACACACAGGCTGCCGCCTTATTTCCTTCGTCGGCAAGGGTACGCATACGGATCTTATTTACCATGGTAAGGGCTGTTTCCGCAGAAGAAAAATAGGCTGATAAAGCCAGTAAAACAACAATAATAATGATACGCAGGACAATAGTATTGCCTGATGAATCCATTTTTCACAATCTCCTTAAATCTAATATAACTTATATTTCCTGTTTTAATGCTCCAAGAACCTTATAATGACCTTTCAGTTCCTGTAGTGTAACTCGTTTTTCGTTGAGAAGCTTTTTTACTTTCTTCATCTGCTGGTAATATTCCCGGTCACTTCCAGGCGCTTCATCCTTCTTTACTGCTTCTCTTACCAGCTGTTCCAGTTCTTTTAACTGGCTTTCCCCCTGTTCCTTTAAAAGACTGTCTAAAAACTTCTGTTCTTTTAAGGTAAGGGATGCATCTGCCAGCAGATCAGGACGTCTTTCCAGTGTTCTGCGGATAGACTGTTCCCGGCGCCAGCTTTCAATATTTTTATGATGCCCGGAAAGAAGCACTTCCGGCACCGACTTTCCTTCATAAACCTCTGGTCTGGTATACTGGGGATATTCCAACAGATTGTCATAGAAAGACTCTACCTCTGCAGAATCCCCATTTCCCAGCACTCCCGGCACCAGACGGGAGATGCAGTCGATCATCACCATGGAAGGAAGCTCGCCTCCTGTAAGGACAAAATCACCTGCTGACAGGTATTCTGCCTGGATCAGTTCTAATGCTCTCTCGTCAATACCCTCATAATGGCCGCATAAGAACACCAGGTCTTCTTCTTTTGCCAGTTCTTCCGCAATAGACTGGTTAAACACACGGCCCTGAGGTGTCATATAGATCACTCTGGGGCGTTTGCCCAGCTTTTCACAAAGTGCCTCATAGGCATCACATACAGGTGCCGGCTGGATCACCATTCCCGCACCGCCCCCATAAGGGGCATCATCTACATGTCTATGCTTATCTGTTGTATAGTCCCGAATGTCCACTGCCTCTACGGAAATGGCACCGCTTTCAATGGCACGGCCGGTAATGCTGGTCTTTAAGCCATTTTCCACCATATCCGGGAATAATGTTAATATATGGAAATTCATAGATTCTCCTTCCAACGGTTCTTAAGCCTGGTCTGAAGGCGGTATAAGGTATTCAGGGCATCGATTGGCGTCATGGTAGACAGTTCCAGTCCGTCCAGTTCCTTGATAATATCATCATCTTTTACAGTATCAAAGAAGGACATCTGCTGCATATCCACCTCATCCGGCTTTGGAACTGCCTTGTGCTGCACCACATTGGCACTGACTGCCGCGATCTCTTTGGCCTTTGCCGTAATATCATTTTCCGTCAGCTCACTGGCGATCTCTTTTGCTCTGGCGATCACAGAGTCCGGCACACCTGCTAACTTTGCTACCTGGATACCATAACTCTTATCAGCGCCGCCACGGACGATCTTACGCAGGAATACGATATCGTCCCCCTGCTCTTTTACAGCGATGCAGTAATTCTTTACTCCAGCGATAGTTCCCTCTAACTCTGTCAGTTCATGATAATGGGTGGCAAATAAGGTCTTCGCACCTAACAGCTTGGTATTGCTGATATGTTCTACCACAGCCCATGCAATGGAAAGTCCGTCAAAGGTACTGGTTCCACGGCCGATCTCGTCTAAAACCAGCAGACTATTTCTGGTAGCATTGCGAAGGATGTTTGCAACCTCCGTCATTTCCACCATAAAGGTACTCTGGCCGCTTGCCAGGTCATCGGAAGCGCCTACTCTGGTAAAGATACGGTCGCAGATACCAATGTTTGCCTCCTGGGCCGGTACAAAACTTCCTAACTGTGCCATAAGCACGATCAGGGCCGTCTGTCTCATATAAGTAGACTTACCTGCCATGTTAGGTCCTGTGATAATAGAAAGGCGGTTCTTTCCATTATCTAAGAATGTATCATTTGCCACAAAGAGATCGTCACGCATCATCTGCTCTACTACCGGATGACGGCCGTTTTTGATCTGGATCACGCCTTTTTCATTGATAGAAGGCTTTACATAATTCCTTCTGGTTGCCACAGAAGATAAAGAGCAGAACACGTCAATGCCTGCAATGGCTTTGGCGGTCTTCTGGATACGCACTACCTGGGCTGCAATGGAGTCGCGGACCTGGCAGAACAGGTCGTATTCTAAGGATACCAGCTTTTCCTCTGCTCCCATGATCACGTCTTCCAACTGCTTTAACTCATCTGTGGTAAAACGCTCTGCATTGGTCAGTGTCTGTTTTCTTACAAAGTAATCCGGTACCATGTCCTTAAAGGAATTTGTCACCTCAAAATAATAGCCAAATACCTTATTGAACTTGATCTTTAAGGTCTTAATGCCCGTCTTTTCTTTTTCCCTGTTTTCCAGTTCACCAAGCCAGGTCTTTCCTTCTGTTTTGGCGTGGCGCAGGCGGTCTGCCTCTTCGTCATAACCTTCCCGGATCATGCCGCCTTCACGAATGGTAATAGGCGGATCATCTACAATGGCTTTTCCGATGAGCTCATAAATATCTTCCAGTGGGTCTAATTCTGCTTCTAATTCCTTTAAAAGATCTGCCTGGAACTCTCCTAACAGCTTTTTAATATAAGGAAGCATTTCCAGGGAGGTCTTAAACGCCAGCAGGTCTCTTGGATTGGCTGTTTTATAGCTGATACGGCCAATAAGACGTTCCAGGTCATATACAGGATTTAAGTATTCACAGATCTCTTCCCTGGAAATATAGTTCATGTTCAACTCTTCCACTGCATTCTGGCGGCGCAGGATCTCATCTTTGTGGATCAGAGGCTGCTCAATGTAATTGCGAAGAAGTCTGGCACCCATAGCTGTCTTTGTCTTATCCAGCACCCATAAAAGAGTTCCACGCTTTTGCTTTTCACGCATGGTCTCTACCAATTCCAGGTTTCTTCTGGTGGAAGTATCAATGACCATGTACTGGCCTGTAGAATAAGGGGTAATACCTGTAATATGCTCCAGAGTGCTCTTCTGGGTCTCATACATGTATTCCATAACAGCCCCTGCTGCAATGATACCTGTAGGATAATCGTCCAGTCCCAGTCCGCTTAAAGAACCTACCTTAAAATGCTCTCGTAGCACCTTTTTACAGGACTC
>CAVDQU010000218.1:0-3560 GCA_963611035.1 Agathobaculum sp. | reverse complement strand
CGGCAGTAGGAACAGCTGGAAGAAGTGATCAGGGAAAGATCACCGGCAGCCAGACGGCATACGCTCCAGATGGCTTCTAAGATAGAAGATTTTCCGCAGCCATTGGGTCCATAAAGGGAAATGACCGGGAGAAAAGATTCGCCGTCTCCTGCAGTGATTAAAAGTGAAGCTTTGTGTTCATTAATAGGAGCCGGAAAAAAGTCTAACAGAGTTTCATTCTTAAATAATCTATAATTTCTTAAAATAAACTGATTTAGCATACAAACCTCCAGATCGTTTTAAAGTAAATCATGAGGAAAAACCTCATCGAAGTGAATTATAGCATAGCATGTGGCAAAAAACAAGAATAGTTGAGGAAAAAACTCACAACAAACAGGACCTATCTGTAAATTATTTGAAAAATAGAAAATTTTTTGAAAATACAGCCTCGTGTAACGGCTGGTGTAACGCCCTCTCTGATAAGATAAAGGTAAATGAAAGTATAAACTGAATGACTGCAAAAATGGGGATTCAGGGGTACTGGAGTTTGGCAGGAAATGTTTTCTGCACAAAATTCAGAGAGAGGAGAAACGGGGTATGAGAGGACGAAGCAGACGAAAGAAACTAACAGGAAAAGTGTACAGCTTGCAAAAGCGTTTCCTGGCGTTTATGCTGGCATTCGCTATGATCTTTACCAGTGTGGGAACAGATCTGCAGGTCAGCTTTGCGGCATCAGGAAATCAAGTGGACTTTACCATTGGCGGGTCAGACTTGGTGGATGCAATCCGTCAGGCCATCGAAAACGACAGCCCGGTATCGGAAGACTGTCTGGACTTTACCGACGGTGCAGTGGAGAAATTTGATGCGCTGTTCTTTGGGGATGGAAAGGTTTATGAGGTCTATCCGGATATTCAGGGAGACAGCATGGAAGCAGAGTTAAGAGTATTTGTAAAGCTTCCGGCTGATGCAGATGACATGTATATGGTAACAGGGGAAGAGGAGGTTTATTTCCTTTATGTAAATAATGGGGAAGATACCATCAGCTGCTCTACAACCATTACAAGAAGTGAAAACGGAAAAGAAAAGACAAAAACTACCAAACGAATCACTGTAAAGAGTTATGAAGATAAGTTTGGGGACGAAGAGAAAAATATTATTTCTAAAACGGCAGAGGCTGTTCCTGAGGAAAAAACTTCAGAGGCAGCTTTGGAAGAGCAAATGGATAATGTTGTAAATACAACAGAAGAAAATGCAGAGGAGAAGACAGCAGTTTCTGAGGAAAGCACAGAGCAGGCAGAAGAAATAGAAGCTTCCGTGACGGAAGAAGAGACATCAGCAGCAGGGACTGAAACAGAAGCAGCCGAGAGTTCAGAAGCAGCTGAGCCGGAAACTACTGTTGAAACAGAGATTGAGACAGAGACAGAAACTGCAGAGGTTTCCGAACAGGAAATCATTGCTTCTATATCATGTCATGCAGTACCTGTTGTATCGATGAAGGAGGAAGAAGCAGAGGCAGATGCTGTGGTAGAGATCGCAGAATCACAGAAGCCGAAAGCAGATGCTCCAAAAGCAGAAGAAGCTTCCGAGGCTGAGCAGCTTCCGGAAACTGCAGCTGCAGAGCCGGAAGAAACCACAGAGGCGATAGTACTGCCTGAAAAGGAAACAATGCCGGAAGAAGGCAGCGCAGAAGAAACCACATCTGATGACAGAAAAGAAGAAACTGTAACAGAGGAGACAACAGCAGAAGAGACAAAGGCATCGGAGGAAGCAGCAGAAGGGACTGCAGAAGAAACTACAGCAGCTGAATCATCCGCAGAGGCAACGGACCAGCAGGAAACAATGCTGGAGTCTGCAGGCGAAACAGAAGTGATCCAGCCGACCGAAACACAGGCACCGACTGAAGCAGTATCTATTCCGCAGCAGGAAGAAACTGTAAAGAAGACCGAAACCGCAGATGACGCAGATCTGGTCGGACTTGGATATTGCAGCACTGCGAAGGTTTATAAGAGTACGTTGAATGCACTTCGTGTATTTGGCTCTGAAACCGTATTTACAGCAGAAGTTGCGGGTGCAGAGGGTGTGACTGTAAAACTGTCAGCATCCGATGGCGTATTGCCGGAGAACGGATATGTGGAAGCAGTAGCTGTAGATAACGACGATCAGCTGGAGCTGATGAAAGAGGCTGCAGATGAAACTTTGAAGGCAGAAAATCGCCGTGCAACCGATATTTTTGCAGCAGATATCACACTTTATAATGAAGCAGGAGAAGCCGTTCAGCCGGATGGAAGCGTAACAGTTACATTTGAGGGAACCGGTGCCGGAAATTCCGATACCAGAATCCTTTACATGAGTGAAAATGCTTCGGATACAGAGAATTATGACGTTCAGGTTATAAAAGCAACAACGGCTAAAGAGGATGCAACTGCATTTATGACAGATCACTTCTCTTTGTATGTGAAGGTTGATACAGAAGAGATCACCTGCTACGAAGTGAACTTTTATTATAAGGATACAGAAGGAAATGATGTGCTTATTTCCGGACCGCAGTATATAGAAGACGGAAAAGCAGCAGAGGCACCGGCAGCTCCGGATCGTGATGGATACACGTTTACAGGCTGGGATAAAGATTTTAATGAAGTAACTAATGACATGAAGGTTTATGCCAATTATGTGCCGATGACTGGTCAGATACGTCTGGCTGTAAATTACGTATATTCAGATGGTACAGTGGCAGCACAGCCTTGGGTATCTCATGTTGAATCTGGAGTTAAATGTAATCTTACAGCTGTATCTCCAACGATTGAGGGATTTGAACCGGATCATGAAAGAGTATTCTTTGATAAAGCATATACAGAAAATCAAAACGTTACCATTACCTATAAAGGCGCAACAGTAAGTTATACAGTAAAACATTATTTGTTAAATGTAGATGATACAAAGCCGGCAGAACCTGAATTAACGGAAAAATTGGCTGGAGAAACTGGACTTACTACGCAGGCGACAGTTAAAGAATACGCTGGATTTACTCCTTTGACATTTGGCCAGGCTAAAATTAATGCAGATGGAAGCACTGTGGTAGAGATTCTTTATGAAAGAAATTATTATACTCTGACTTGGGCTACAGGAGAAAATGCTTCTTATATCGCACCGGAACAGTTGCGTTATGGAGCAGCAATAACGAAGCCTGCAAATGATCCGACAAGAGTGGGATATGATTTTAAAGGCTGGGAAAATCTCTCTGAGACAATGCCTGCAAATGATCAGGTGGTTACAGCAAAGTGGGAAACCGCAAAAACAGCAGATTATAAGATTGTTTACTGGACTGAAACAGTAAAAGAGGGCGTTTATACTGTAAATCAGGTGGTAAACGGAAATGGCAGAGTGGGAGATTCTATTCCGAAAGATACAAGTTACACAATTCCAAAAGGTTATATTACTACACCGGTAGCAGAAAAAACGGATGGTGATGTAAAAATAACAGCTGATGGAAAGGCTGTTAAGAATATTTATTATAAGAGAGCTACCTATACCATTAGATTTTGGAGAGCGAAATGGACCATAGGAATAGGATGGACATGGGA
>CAVDQU010000217.1:0-3715 GCA_963611035.1 Agathobaculum sp. | reverse complement strand
GAGATTCGGGCTCTTAAGAGTTTCCGAGACCGCTCTTTTAGAAAAGGGGAGGAAGATTTGAATAAGGAAAGAGTTACAAGGGATGATGTAGCAAAGCGAGCTGGTGTTTCACCATCAGTTGTTTCATATGTACTTAACGGATCCAATTATGTCAGCGATGAAAAAAAGCAGGCTGTATTAAAAGCAGTAGAAGAGCTGAATTACACGCCAAACGTATTTGCCAAAGGACTTCGCACCAATCGATCAAATCAGATTGCGTTGGTGGGTGATACGCTACAGGCTGAATTCTATGAAACACTTTCCAGCCAACTGTTTAAACATGGTTATTTTTCCAGTATGTTTTACAGCAATCAGGAAAAGCGTTTTATTGACGGGCTGATCGAATGTGGATTTGCAGCTATCTTTATGGCAAGTAATGCATTTTCAGCAGAACAGCTAAACCGTATTGTAAAAGGTGGCATTCCGCTTGTGTTTTATAAAAGCCGTGAATACGAAGGACTGGATCCAAGGATTGTGCTTCGGGCGCCGGATTTCTATGACGGTGTTAAAATGGTATTGAACTACCTGATTATGAAAGGCCATACGCGAATCGGTTATGTACCGCCTACAAAGTATCGTACCAAAGGTGTTAGTGGAAATGATTTCCGTGCAAGGGCATACACGGACACATTAAAAGAAAATGGTCTGGCGATCAACCCTGATTTTTTTTGCACCCATACACAGACCATAGCAGATGCAAAAGAAGATGTATTTAAGATGCTGACGGCATTTCCGGTAGGAGAAAGACCTACAGCACTGGCGGTAGGAGATGATCGGACAGCAGTTCAGATACTTAAATATGTTAAAAAGTTGGGATTAAAAGTACCAGAAGATGTAGCAATTGTAGGCTGGGGAAATGCAGTGATGTCCCAGGTCACAGACCCGGAACTGACAACAGTAGACGATGGTATTCCTGTTTATGCAGAGGAAGTAGCAGATGCACTGGCAAGAATGATCCAGGGTGAACATCCGGAAAACAAAACATATAAAGGAAAGCTGATTATAAGGGAAAGTACGTGATAAAGCGGAAATCCTTTTTTAAAAATCTTATATAAATACGTATTTATATAAATATGAGTTTATATTAATGCTAATACTTAATAAAACACTGCAAAAACACAAATTTAGACACAAAATCGAGAAAAAAACTGTAAAAAATAAACATAATAAACTATAAATACGCGTAAACGTATTATTGACAATATCCACACGTGTTGATATAATTTATTTATCGTACTTATTTAATTACACACACATCAGGAGGAAAATGTTATGTGGAAAAAAATCGTTGCATTGACATTGGCAGTTTCCATGCTGGGAATGACCGCCTGCGGTTCTTCATCTTCCGGCTCAGGAGACACAGCAGCAGAAACCAAAGCTGAGGCAGCTGCAGATGAGAGTAAAACAGAAGGTGAAACTGAAGCAGCAGCTGACGAGAATTACAAGATCGGTCTGATGATCAGTCCTCTTGCAACTCGTGAAGAGTACTACAGAACAGCAGAAATGCTGATTGAAGAGTACGGTTCTGAGAAGTTTGTTATGGATGTATATCCGGAAAATCCACAGAATGAGCAGGAAGTTACCATTTCCAAGGCATTAAATATGGCTATGGATCCAGATGTAAAGGTTATGATCTTTGACTCTGCTGATATCGGTACTATCGCAGCAGTAGACAAGATTAAAGAAGAGCGTCCGGAGATGAAGATCTACTTCGGTTCCCTGAACGAAGATATTTACGAGCAGCAGAAAGTTGCTGACCTGATGATCACCATCGACCCAGAGCTTTACGGTGAGTCCGTAGCACAGATGGCAGTAGATGCAGGCGCTAAGCACTTTATTTTCTACAGCTTCGCACGTCACATGAGCAACTCCATGAAGGTTCGTTACATGGATGCTATGAAGAAAGTCTGCGATGACAACGGTGTTGCATTTGAGCAGATCAGTATGCCTGACCCAATGGGTGATGCAGGTGTCAGCGGTGCTCAGCAGTTCCTGTTAGAGAGCATTCCTTCTCTGATGGATCAGTATGGAACCAAGGATATCGCTTACTTCGCAACTGTAAGTACTATCCAGGAATCCATGTTAAAGTGCATCGTAGAGAACGGCGGTATCTATCCATGCCATACCGACCCATCTCCATTCAGCGCATTTGCTGGAGCACTTGGTCTGGAGATCCCGGAAGATCACAAGTATGATGCAGAATATGTAACAAAGATGATCTCCGATAAATTAGCTGAATACAACGAGAACGGAAGAGTCGGTGGTTGGGAGCAGTCCCTGGTACGTCTGGAGATGGAATTCCTCTTCCAGTATGCTATGGAGTACTGCGAAGGCAGAACCAACGAGCAGGATAACCTTCCTGACGAAGCAGTTGTAAAAGAACTTCTGACAAAGATCTACGGTGATTCTGTGAAGTTCAATAACTGCACCAATGATACAACTGGCGAAACTTATAAGAACTGGTACACAGTGGCAAGAGACCTGTATGTATTCTAATCCCAGGACCGCTTATGAGATAGCAGACTGACAAAATGTGCTGCGGGCAGAGTTTACATACGATGCCCCGGCACATTTTTTATGGAGATTTCCAAGTCAGCCGACACGGACTGCTGCAAAATCGCCCCGGTATTATATATAATGAAGGGACTATTTTGCAGCAGCCCGGACAACAGGCTTTTGGAAAAGTTTAGGAGAAAACATATGAGCAAAATGATTCTGGATATGAAGCACATTGAGAAAGAATTTGGTCATAACCGTGTGCTTAAAGGTGTGGATCTTCAAATTCACGAAGGAGAAGTCATTTCTCTGGTAGGTGAAAATGGAGCCGGAAAGTCTACTTTAATGAACATTCTTTTCGGTATGCCAAGTATTGTAAATACCGGCGGTTACAAAGGCAAGGTCTTATGGGATGGAAAGCCTATTAAACTGACTTCACCGGGACAGGCAATGGAACTGGGAATCGGTATGGTACATCAGGAATTCATGCTCCTGCCGTCCTATACAGTTACAGAAAATGTAAAACTGAATCGTGAGATCACAAAGAGCAATGCCATCAGCAAGGTATTTGGAAGCAGTCTTGGACCTTTGGATTATGAGAAAATGGAAAGACAGACCCAGGAGGCACTGGATAAGATCCATCTGAAAGTAGAGCCGTCTACCATGGTAGGAAGCATGTCCGTTGGTTTCAAGCAGTTTGTAGAGATTGCCCGTGAGATCGATAAGAAGAACATCCGTCTTCTGGTATTTGATGAGCCTACGGCGGTTCTTACAGATGTAGAGTCCAAATGGCTTCTGGATACAATTAAAGAAATTTCTGCTTCCGGCGTAGCAGTTATCTTTATCAGCCATAAATTAAACGAAGTTATGGAGATTTCCGATACCATTCTGGTCCTTCGAGACGGAGAAATGGTAAACACTCTGAATGCAAAAGATACCAACGCCGTTGAGCTTGCAAGATTGATGGTAGGCCGAAATGTAGATTTCTCCTCTATCGCAGGACGTTCCAAAGAAGAAATGGAGCAGAAAGAAGTGATCATGAAGATCCGCAATCTGGCAGTAGAGATGCCTGGTGAGCAGGCAAAGAGTGTGGATTTGGATATTCGCAAAGGGGAGATTTTAGGGCTGTGCGGTCTGGCTGGTCAGGGAAAACTGGCAGTTGCAAACGGTATTGCAGGTC
>CAVDQU010000216.1:0-3723 GCA_963611035.1 Agathobaculum sp. | reverse complement strand
CATATACACTCTGGCAGGCTGCAGACCAATTCTCCAGGTCAGCAACTTCCAGTTTTGTAACACCTTTTTCCTCGAAGGAATCAAAAGCAGCCTGTACCTTCTCCTGATTATAAGCATAAGCAGCCTTGCCTGCCTCAGCAGCGGCTTCTTTCACCCATCCCTGCTGCTCTTCGCTTAAGGACTCCCATCTGGACTGGCTCATAAGGATAACACCGCAGCCGAAGGTATGTGCATCCGGAATAAAGTAAGGTGCAACTTCGTTAAAGGAGTTTGAAAAATAGTTGATAACATCATTCTCAGCGCCGTCAACTACACCGGACTGTAAAGAGGTATAAAGTTCGGAATAAGAGATCGGTGTTGCTGAAGCATTCAGTGCTTTCATGGTATTTACCATCAGGTCTGTTTCTGGAACACGGATCTTTAATCCATTCATCATATCCAGACTGAATTCAGAAGGCTTTCCTAACTTATCATAAGTACTCTGGGTAATAAACAAATGTCTCGGTCCCTCTGTCATCCAGCCCAGAGCCACATAACCGCAGTCAGCCTCAGCTACTGAATCCAGCAGCTCCTGTCCTACCGGGCTTACCGTCATCTCCTGGAACTGTTCCATATCTTTAAAGAGGAACGGAAGTCCTGTAAGGCTGATCTTATCTGCGCCGTAGTTAGAAAGGGAACTTGCATTGCCGCGGAAGATATCCAATGTTCCCATCTGAATGCCCTGCATGCATTCCTTCTCACCGCCCAGTGTTCCGTTTAAATAGATCTCCACGGTAATATCTCCGCCGGAAAGCTCTTCAATCTTTTCTTTGAATTTTTTAGCACCTACAGTGCCGCCGTAGTCCTCTCCGTTTACCTCACTCCAGGTAAGAGTGACGCTTGCATTACCGGATGAAGCAGCTTCCCCTGCAGTCGTTTCTGCGGCAGCAGCTTCTGTAGCAGCTGCTGTTGTAGCAGCCTGTGTACTTCCGGAGCCTGAACCGGATCCGCATGCCGTCAGAGCCATTGCTGCACATGCCATTACTGTAAGTCCCAATACGTGTTTTTTCATGATTACTTCCTCCTGATTTTTATTGATGAAATACCCTTTGTGCTAAAACAAAAACGTTTTTGTTTATATCCGCACTGTTTCTTGTTTTAGAGTAACATTTTAAACATTTTTTGTCAATATCGAAGGATTATTTTAGTTTGTTAAGTTATTTTTTTGTCAGATATAGCAAAACCAATGGTGTGTTTTTTAGCATTATGACAGTTTCTCTCAAAAACGTAGCGAACTTATTTACTTTTTTTATGCCGATTGCTATAATTTGCTAAAACGTTTTTTAATATTATTTAGACGATATTTTCACAGAATGGAGGTATAATTTGTATGATTATTACAAAATTTGAAAGCTGGTGGGTTGAGCGCGGCAAGTGTCTCTTTGACGAAAGACGTCAGGGCGGCGCGAAGATGGGCTGGGATGTGATCGTGATCAAGCTCACCACTGATACAGGAATCGAAGGGATCGCAACCTGTATGGCAGCCAGAAGCGGTGCTGTCAGTGAATCCTATCTGCAGGAAAGCATTGCACCTGTTGTTTTAGGACGGGATCCTCACGACAGAGAAGCAATCTTTCAGGAGCTTTGGATCATCGACCGGCACGAGGCATTTTTCCCGGTATTCCTTCCCGGACCTGTAGATGTGGCTCTGTGGGATATCTGTGCAAAAGAAGCAGGCCTTCCTTTATATAAGTACATCGGTGCCTATCGCACCAGTCTTCCTGCATATGCCAGCAGCAACTTCCTTCCTTCTGTAGAAGCTTATGTAGAAGAAGCTCTTTATTACAAGAATAAAGGGATCAAGGGCTATAAGGCACATCCGGCAGGTCCGGTGGAATTTGACCTTAAGGTCCACGAAGCTGTAAGGAAGGCAGTGGGGGATGATTTTGTATTAATGACAGATCCGGTTGGAGATTATACCTTAGATGAGGCCATCCGTGTAGGACGCCAGCTGGAGAAATTAGGCTATAAATGGTTTGAAGAGCCGTTCCGCGATTTTGAGCTTTATAAATATACAGAGCTGTGCCGCGTGCTGGATATTCCGGTTGCAGCTACAGAGACTACCAGAGGCTGCCACTGGGGCGTAGCTCAGGTGATCGCTCAGAGGGCCGCTGATATCGTAAGAGCTGATGTAAGCTGGAAAGATGGTATTACAGGTACTTTAAAGATCGCCCATATGGCTGAAGGCTTCGGTCTTAACTGCGAGATCCATACTACCACCATGAATTATATGGATATGGTAAACCTCCATGTAAGCTGTGCGATCAAAAACTGTGAATACTTTGAATATTTCGTTCCTGAGGATAATTACAGACTGCCTATGAAGGGAGATCTGCCTATTGACGAAAACGGTATGATCCACGTACCGGATGCCCCCGGTGTGGGAGCTGAACTGGATTGGGAGCTGATCCATTCAGCCTGCCACCACTATATGTGTCAGGAATACGGAAAATAATACTTTACAGGAACAGATACCGGTATTGCTCATGTTCATACATGACCAGGTTGCTGCGTAGGATCACTTCACTGCCTACATAAACCCGTTTCTGTTCCGGCATTTTGCCGCTGATCAGGTATTCAGCCAGAGTACGTATTCCTACATACCCCTGAGCATAAGGGTTTTTCTGGATCACGTTGTTGATCACAGAGCGCCGCAGCCAGTCTGCCGTAGTGTCAGAAAGGTCGGAGCCTACAGCATAAACCTTCTGAGCTTTTTGCGTTTCCTCCAGAGCTTTTCCCAACATGATCGTACCCTGAGAATAGACGCTGCAGCAGGCCGCCACATCCGGTCGGGACAGCTTATTAAAAATATCCACATAATTAGACTGAGTAACTTCCCAGGAATGATCCTTGTAGATCATGTTTGTATGGCCGTTTTCCGTCATATATGCCTCAAACCCTTTTGCGATCAGGGCATGAGCATCCCACTTCGGATTTCCGGCGCAAAGAAGGATACTTCCGTAGTCCGGGATATGACCGGTGATCAGTTCTGCCATGGTACGTCCTATGACCTCATATTCCGGCAGAACACAGCATAGATGAGAACAGTATTTATTTTCTGAATTAATAAGTACAATGGAAAGATCCCGGGCACAGATCCCCTTCCAGATTTCCACCGTAGCTGCGTCATCAATATGTCCTACTGTAAGGATCCCGTCCAGACCCTTTTTCTCGATCAGCGCTTCCAGGCGTTTCAGAATGTCCTGCTTGTCCTTTTCGAAATAAGGCAGTTCGATACATTCCAGGTTCATATTCACCTTGGACAGGTAATCATGGACCCCACGCCATACCGGCGGATAGTAGTACTGGTTATCCCCTTCTTCTGAAGGGAGCAGGATGGCAATACGCTGGGTACCTCGTTTTAAGCTGGATGCAAGAGCATTAGGCTGGTATCCCAGCTCTGCTGCAATACGGCGGATTTTTTCCCGGGTTTCATCACTGACTCCCGGTTTCCCGCTTAATGCAAAGTGAACGGAGCTGATGGAAACTCCCGCTTTTGCTGCTACGTCCCGGATCGTTGTTTTTGTATTCACGTACATTCACCTTTCATAAAATAGCTGTTTACGCATGTCATTATACACCAAATAGAAAATTTAATCAAAAAAACGAAAACAGGAGGAGAAAAAAATGGGAGCATTAGATGGTAAAGTCGGAATCGTCACAGGAGGCAGCAGCGGCATCGGC
>CAVDQU010000215.1:0-3742 GCA_963611035.1 Agathobaculum sp. | reverse complement strand
TGTAAAAGGGGAGGAAGATCAATATGTATATGCTGACACATATTTCCATAACACCGGGAACGCTTCTGTTTTTTGCAGGTGTGTTTTTGCTGTTGGCAGCGTTTATATTTGCTGTTGTTACAGCAGCTACTGCAGGAAAACGGAAAGCGCAGATACGGGAACGGATGAAAGAGAAGTACTAAAAACTGTAACAAAAAAATACCGGGCTTACAAGGGAGAAAGTGTATGAAAAAGAGAAGAAGGGCAGCCGGTGCGATACTGGTTTCCTGTTTGGCACTGAGTCTGCTTACAGGCTGTGAGAAAAAATTAAGCCTTCAGGAATATCTGGAACTGGGACAGAAATATCTGTCGGAAGCAGATTATGACAAAGCAGTAGTGGCATTTTCCAAAGCGATCCAGATCGATAAAAAGAATGTGGAGGCAAACCGCCAGATCGCGGCTGCTTATGAAAAGGTCAATAAACCGGATCAGGCGGCAGAGGCCATGTTAAATGTTCTGGTATCGGATCAGGGACAATACGGGGATATAGAGCAGTTCTGCCGTTTTCTGGAGCAGGTAGAAAATGCTTCAGACCGTGTGATCTTTGCACAAATGGCCTATGCCCAGACGGGAGACGAGAATATTCTCCCCCTGCTGTTTGCTGCCAAAGGAGAACAGGGGGATTTTGAAGGCATAAAACGCATAATGGAAGACGTTGACCGGGTAAGCGGAATGAAGGATGCGTATCTGGAAGATGTGATCCAGAAGTATTATGACGAAGAAGATTTTGACTCTATGAAAGAGCTGTCAAAGGTTTTAGAAGAGACAGATCATTGTCAGGGAATGGATCTGGTCATCGATCTTTTGCAGGAATACAAGGAAAATGGGGAAGACGGGATCACAGCGCTTCTGGAACGTTTTTATGAAAATGAAGAAGAACTGCCTCATATTGACGCAAACAGTGAGTTTTACATTGGAGACCGGGATGAAAATGGTCTTAGAAATGGCTATGGCATCTGCTTTTATGGTTCAGGCGTAAAAGCCACCAGCCGCATTTACGCAGGATACTGGGAAAATAATCTTCGCTCCGGTTCGGGACGTGCTTATAAAACAGCCACATTCCGCATCCAGTGCCAGTGGCAGGATGACTATCCAGAAGGAGAAGTAACCATTTTACAGGATGATACTACGGTGCTTGGAACACTGGATAAAGGTCATGTGGCAACTCCTATGAACCTTTATAAAAATGGAGAATGGGAAGCAGTCCATTGCACAGAAGACAGCTCCAAAAGCTCCGGTTATTCTTTCCAGACCAAAGATATGGAAAAACCGGGAAACTGTAACCATGTAAAAAATCATACCTATTGCTGGGACTGTGTGAATAAAGAGCAGGAGGAGGAAAGAGAATGAGAAAGCAGAGAATTTATGGCAATTTAGGAAAATGTTTATTCCTTGCAGCTGCATTATCTTTTACTCTTACAGGCTGCGGCGGTTCTTCTTCAAAGGAGATTGCATTAAAAAATGACTGTTACGAGGCATATAAGGAGCTGGATGCAGGAAACTGGGATAAAGCAATAGAGCTTTTTTCAGCAAAGGCAGATGTGGAAGAACCGGAATATATTGCTCTTTTAGGTCTTGCAAAAGCACAGATCGGAGCGGAAGAATGGGAGAGCGCAAAAGATACATTACAAAAGGCAACAGATCTTTACCCGGAAGAGGCAACCGCCTTTATTTATCAGGGAGCAACCGCAAGACAGTTAGAAGATTATGATCTGGCTGCAGAAAGCTATTATATGGCAGTAAAGCTGGAACTGGAGAGAACTGGAAAAAACGAAAATGAAACAGAAGAAGCTGGAAAAGAGAAAAATGCTTCCAGAAATGTCCAGATAAGGGATCTGTTCGTGGAAAGTATAGATCAGATGCAGGATGTTCAGAGCGGGTACGGATATGCAAAAGAACTGTATGAAATGGAACCTTCCGATACAAAACTCCTGAGAAGCCTCATGTGGGCGGCAGCCAGATTGGATACAGAGGAAGCCAAAACCGGTGTGAAAGAAGCAGCAGCCGGACAGCCCCAGGAATATATGGTCACAACGCTGATCCGGGCAAGTGATGCTTTAAAGGCGGGGAATAAAGAAGAAGCAGAAAATCTGTTATTTGATGTTTACCATGCAGAGGACTGGGAAGGTGCAGATGCTCTTCGGTTTGGATATCCCACAGGTGAAAAGGGAGAAATGCAGGCAGTAGGAGGTCAGAAGGTATTCGGAAAAGACGGACTTATACTTGGAACATACGTCAATGGAAACTGGAATGGACCGTGCGAAGCCTGGTACGGCAGGATCAGCGACTCCACTATACACAGAAACGAGGTGGAATATAAGGGAAAGTATTATTACAATTACCAGTTTAGCGGAAACTGGACGGAAGGAATGCCAGAAGGAGATATTCTATACAGGTCAGACCGCCATGGCGAATATGTGGATTACCCTTATGACCAGAATCATTATGAAGAAGTGGGCAATATGACCTTTACAGAGGGAAAAGCCCAGGGCCGAACAGAGATAAATGAATATGTGGCAAGAGCAGATGGGCCTATGGAATACAGCAGTACCACAGTCCATGAGTTTAAAGACGGCTGGCCGCAGCCATTCTCCGCAGACACAGAAGACGGAACCAAAATGGTATATGAATTTACCTATTCTGAACAATATGGCTGGACCGAGTATGAGGAACAGGACTGCGGACATGCGTATATCTGGAAAGAATAGATGAAAAGCCGGAGGAGACGAGAAATATGAAAATAATGAAAAAATGCCTGCTTTTTCTGGCGGTCTTAATTCTGCTTGCAGGCTGCCAGAAGAAAATGGGCATTCAGGACTATCTGGATCTGGGTGATAAATATCTGGCAGAGGCCAATTATGAAGAAGCGATCGTAGCTTTCACAAAAGCCATTGAGCTGGAACCAAAGGCTGTAAACGCATATGAAGGACTGGCAAATGCATACATAAAGACAGAAAATTATTCAAAAGCTCAGGAAACGATCATAAGCGGTATTGCAGTATATGAAGGACTGGCAGAGGCAGAGCGGACCGATGAATATACGCAAAGCTATGAGGCATTGTTAAAGCTGCAGGAAGAAGTTGCGGCTTATTTGAACGGGGAAACTGACACTGAGGAAGAAAGCGAAACAGCGGAAACGGTACCGGAAGAAACAATATCAGAAAAAGACTTTTCAGAGTACCAGGAGCGTATAGATGATGTTCAGGAAAAAATGGCATCAGGAGACAGAGACAGTATCTGGCAGAGGCAAAGTGAAGATGATTATCAGTCATTTATCACGGAGCTGGATCGTGTGCTGACCAAAGACTGCGGAGACGGAAACTGGCTGCTGATCTATCCATGCGGACATTGCTATTATGGTGGTATGGAAAATGGAAAACGTTCTGGTCATGGGATCTGGTGTGATTATGATTATGAAGATGAACATAAGGAATATGCTTCCTGTACATGGAAAGATGATTATCCTAATGGAGAAGGAGAAGTGTGGTCTGTCTGCACAGATGTTCCGGAAGATATGTTCCATTATCAGGTGAATTTAAAAGACGGTCTGTATCATGGAACGGTTCAGGAAACAGATATATGGGGTGCAGGAGAGGATAGTTTTAGTGAAACGATCTCCTTTGAATGTAGTGATGGTATTGCAGCAGAAGTGCAGGATCATCCTGCTGCGGATGAATCAGACCATGATGACGGAAAAGAATGG
>CAVDQU010000214.1:0-3866 GCA_963611035.1 Agathobaculum sp. | reverse complement strand
ATATTAACAAAAATCACCTGCCATTTCTATACGAGTTTGCCAAGACTAACTTGCGCCCAAACCGTGAACACCTGAACAAATGCACAAATAATACTGTATACATTGTATTTTTTGCAGTAATACGAATTAAACATTTGCAATTTAATGAATAATTGCTATAATAAACATAGGCCAGTCTGTGAGGGTTTATTTCCCGCGCAGACCCACATGTATTTTATATAACTATAATATACATATTTCATTCACTAATTGCAGGAGGAAATCAAAATGGCAAGAAAAATGAAAACCATGGATGGTAACCATGCAGCAGCTCATGCTTCATATGCATTTACTGATGTAGCGGCTATCTATCCGATCACCCCATCCTCACCTATGGCTGAAGCTACAGATGAGTGGGCAACAGACGGAAGAACCAATATTTTTGGTCACGAAGTACAGATCACAGAGATGCAGTCTGAGGCTGGTGCAGCAGGTGCTGTACACGGTTCTCTGGCAGCAGGTGCTTTAACAACCACCTACACCGCTTCTCAGGGTCTGTTACTGATGATCCCTAACCTTTATAAGATCGCTGGTGAGCAGCTGCCAGGCGTATTTAACGTATCTGCTCGTGCACTTGCTAGCCACGCATTATCTATTTTCGGTGACCACTCCGATGTTTACGCCTGTCGTCAGACTGGATGCGCAATGCTGTGCGAGTCCAGTGTACAGGAAGTTATGGACTTAACCCCAGTTGCTCATCTGGCAGCTATCAAGGGCAAAGTTCCTTTCATCAACTTCTTCGATGGTTTCCGTACATCTCATGAGATCCAGAAGATCGAAACCTGGGATTACGAAGATCTGAAGGATATGGCTGATATGGATGCAATCGCTGAATTCCGTAAGCATGCATTAAATCCAAATCATCCATGCCAGAGAGGTTCCGCTCAGAACCCAGATATCTTCTTCCAGGCAAGAGAAGCTTGCAACCCATACTATGATGCTCTGCCAGCAATCGTTCAGGAGTACATGGACAAGGTTAACGCTAAGCTTGGTACAGATTATAAGCTGTTCAACTACTATGGTGCAGCAGACGCAGAGCATGTTATCATCGCTATGGGTTCTGTAAATGATACCATTGAAGAGACCATCGACTACTTAACAAAGCAGGGCAAGAAGGTCGGCGTTGTTAAGGTTCGTCTGTACAGACCATTCTGCGCACAGGCACTGATCGATGCTATCCCAGAGACTGTTAAGACTATCTCCGTATTAGACAGAACAAAAGAGCCAGGCGCTATGGGCGAGCCTCTGTACCTGGATGTTGTTGCTGCTCTTAAGGGAAGCAAGTTTGATCAGGTTAAGATCTTAACCGGACGTTACGGCTTAGGTTCCAAGGATACCACACCTGCTCAGATCGTAGCAGTATATGAGAATGAAGTTAAGACTCCATTCACCATCGGTATCGTTGATGATGTTACCAACCTGTCTCTTGAGATCGGTGCTCCATTAGTTACCACTCCAGAAGGAACTACCAACTGTAAGTTCTGGGGTCTGGGCGCTGACGGTACCGTAGGTGCTAACAAGAACTCCATTAAGATCATTGGTGATAATACAGATATGTATGCTCAGGCATACTTTGATTATGACTCCAAGAAGTCCGGCGGTGTTACAATGTCTCACCTGCGTTTCGGACACAGCCCAATTAAGTCTACCTACTTAATCCACAAGGCTAACTTCGTAGCATGTCATAATCCATCCTATGTACGTAAGTACAACATGGTACAGGAACTGGTTGACGGCGGTACTTTCCTGTTAAACTGCGCATGGGATATGGAAGGCCTTGAGAAGCACTTACCAGGCCAGGTTAAGAAGTTCATCGCTGATCACAAAATCAACTTCTACACCATCGACGGTGTTAAGATCGGTATCGAGACCGGTATGGGACCAACACGTATCAACACAATCTTACAGTCCGCATTCTTCGAGCTGACCGGAATCATCCCAGCTGAAAAGGCTAACGAGCTGATGAAGGCTGCTGCAAAGGCAACTTACGGACGTAAGGGTGAAGACGTTGTTATGAAGAACTGGGCAGCTATCGATGCTGGTGCTAAGGGCGTTCACAAAGTAGAGGTTCCAGCAAGCTGGGCTAACTGCGAAGATGAAGGCCTTGACTACAAGGTAGTTACTGAGGGAAGAAAGGAAGTTGTAGACTTCGTAAACAACATCCAGACCAAGGTAAGCGCTCAGGAAGGTAATACACTGCCTGTATCTGCATTCAAGGATTACGTTGATGGTTCTACACCATCCGGTTCTTCTGCATACGAGAAGCGTGGTATCGCTGTTAAGGTTCCTGTATGGAACGTTGATAACTGTATCCAGTGTAACTTCTGTTCTTATGTCTGCCCACACGCTGTTATCCGTCCAGTAGCTATGACTGCTGAGGAAGCTGCTAAGGCTCCTGCAGATATGAAGATGAAGGATATGACTGGTATGCCGGGATACAAGTTCTCTATGGCTGTTTCTGCTCTGGATTGTACCGGATGCGGTTCCTGTGCTAACGTTTGCCCAGGTATGAAGGGCAACAAGGCTCTGGAAATGAAGCCATTAGAGGCTAGTCTGTGTGAGCAGGCTAACTACGACTTTGCTGAGACTCTGCCAGTTAAGGAAGAAGTTATCGCTAAGTTCAAAGAGAACACTGTTAAGGGTAGCCAGTTCAAGAAACCTCTCCTTGAGTTCTCCGGCGCATGCGCAGGCTGTGGTGAAACTCCATACGCTAAACTGATCACTCAGCTATTCGGTGACAGAATGTACATCGCAAACGCAACTGGATGCTCCTCTATCTGGGGTAACTCTTCACCATCTACACCTTACACCATGAACGCTAAGGGCCAGGGTCCTGCATGGGATAACTCCCTGTTCGAAGATAACGCTGAGTTTGGTTACGGTATGTTACTGGCTCAGAACGCTATCAGAGACGGCTTAAAGTCCAAGGTTGAGTCTGTAATGGCTAACGAGAACGCTTCTGAAGAAGTTAAGGCTGCTTGCAAGGAATGGTTAGATACCTACGCTGTAGGCGCATTAAACGGAACTGCAACTGACAAGTTAGTTGCTGCATTAGACGGCATTGACTGCCCAACCTGCAAAGAGATCGTTGCTAACAAGGACTTCTTAGCTAAGAAATCCCAGTGGATCTTCGGTGGTGACGGATGGGCTTACGATATCGGTTTCGGCGGTGTAGACCACGTTCTGGCTTCCGGAAAAGATATCAACATCATGGTTTACGATACCGAGGTTTACTCCAATACAGGTGGTCAGGCTTCCAAGTCTACTAAGACCGGTGCTGTAGCTCAGTTCGCTGCAGGCGGTAAAGAGACCAAGAAGAAAGACCTTGCTGGTATCGCAATGAGCTATGGTTATGTATATGTTGCTCAGATCTGTATGGGTGGCGATATGGCTCAGACTGTTAAGGCTCTGGCTGAAGCAGAAGCATATCCGGGACCATCTCTGATCATCGCTTACGCTCCATGTATCAACCATGGTATCAAGAAGGGTATGGACAAGGCTATGACCGAAGAGAAGCTGGCTCTTGAGTGCGGATACTGGAACAACTTCCGTTACAACCCAGCAGCTGAGAAGAAGTTCACCTTAGATTCTAAGGCTCCTAAGATGGAAGGATATCAGGACTTCTTAAAGGGCGAGGTTCGTTATCTGTCCTTAACCATGAAGAACCCAGAGAGAGCAGCTACACTGTTCGCACGTAACGAGAAAGAAGCTAAAGAGCGTTACGAGCATCTGTCTAAGCTGGTTGCACTTTATGGAAATGACTAATTCATCCTGCAAAGTGAGTTAGAATAGATTAGGTTAAATTAACCCCGGAGGGCGTAAAAACT
>CAVDQU010000213.1:0-3923 GCA_963611035.1 Agathobaculum sp. | reverse complement strand
TCTTTTAACTGACCTACAGGCACAGGCGGCTCATAAGTGTCATAAGCTCTTGGATAATAGGAAAGAAGGTCATCAATCGTGATGACCCCCAGTTTTTCAAATAATTTTCCGGTTTTCTCTCCGATCCCCTTAAGGGAACTAACGGGTTCTTTGTTGCTGTTTATCATGCTTTCTCCCGTTCCAATGCATTTAATCCTAATTTGATTGCGCCCATGATACCCTGATCATCATGAAGGCTTGCAGGAACGATATAATTGTCAATATCCTGCAATTCTTTGGTGCTGATGTAACCTGCTACCATTTCTTTTACTTTTTCACGGATCATCGGGAACAGCTGTTCCTGATGCATAACGCCGCCGCCTAAAATGATCTTCTGAGGAGAAAGGATCATAATATAATCTGTAAGTGCCTGTGCGATGTAATAACTTTCCATCTCCCAGACTTTCTCATCATCTTTTAATTCAATGGCTTTCTTTCCCCATCTTGATTCAATGGAAGGGCCACTTGCAAATCCTTCAAAGCAGTTTCCATGGTTCGGGCAGATACAGCCGTTTTTGTCTTCTGGATGACGGTTTAACAGGATATGTCCGCCTTCTGGATGGAGCATGCCGTGAAGAAGTCCTCCATTTACCCATACACCTACACCAACACCGGTTCCAATGGTGATATAGATCACGCTGTCTAATCCCTTCGCGCAGCCATAGGTCACTTCACCCAGACAGGAACCATTTACATCGGTATCAATTCCCATAGGAACTTCCATTTCTTTTTTCAGGCCGCCAAGGAAATCCTTATTTCTCCATGCCAGCTTTGGTGTTTCCAGGATGTAACCGTAATTGTCTGCTTTCGGATCCACTCCCACAGGTCCAAATGCTGCAACTCCCAGCGCTTCAATCCCCTTATCTTTGAAGTACGCTGTGATCTTCGGGATGGTCTCTTCCGGTGTGGTAGTCGGAATAGAGATCTGTTCAATGATAGTTCCGTCCTCTTTTCCCAGTGCGCAGACCATTTTTGTTCCGCCTGCTTCTAACGCTCCTATTAACATATTTTCTCTCCCCTTGCTTTTATTTAATGTGTGCAGTGAAAAACAAGCGGCTGCAAAGCAGACATTTGTTGCCAAGCATTTCGAGGAGGCGCCTGTGACGCGTCCGCTGATTTTTCACAAGCCATTAACGAATGAACCGTCTGCGCCAACAGACAGTAGAGCGCGCCAGCGCGGGTTCATGAGTTACATTACTTCTGTCTTCTTCCTACAAAACGAAGAAGATAAACAAACAGATTGATAAAATCAAGATAAAGCTGTAATGCTGCAAAAATAGAAGATTTTGTTGCCATCTCCGGCACATTTCCATAATAGCTGTAAAATGCCTGGATCTTCTTTGCGTCATAGGCAGTAACGATCAGGAAAATGAAAATACCGATAGCGCATACAACTGTCTCATAAGCAGAAAGATCAATAAACATAGCTAACAGCCAGAAACCTGCTAAAAAGATCAGTCCTGCCATCATAAACGGACGCAGTGCAGAGAAATTGATATTTCCAAAATATCCGATCAGTGCCATAACGCCGAAAAATGCAGCGGTAATAGCAAATGCCATCCATAAAGATAATACATCAAATGCCAGGAAATATACACTGAATACAATGCCGTTTACAGCTGCATACAGGAAAAACATGGCTCTTGCTGTTCCAACTGTCATCTGGTTGATCCGCGCAGACAGAAATACTACGATGCCGATCTCTGCAATAAATAAGATATAGTACCATCCAGGTACCTGGCTTACATAGTACAGTCCGTCTGTCATATACATTCCAATTGCTACGCCAAAGGTAATGAGAAGTCCCAAAAACATCCAGCCGAATGTCTTCGCTGTGTATCTGCCAAGGCTTTCCCCATAAGCCTGCTCTCTGTACCCCTGTTCCATTCTGAAATCATTATTCATAATTTTGTTCTCCTTTACTCAGCAGAGATCATGTAATAATAGATCGGCTGTCCGCCGTACTGAAGCTCTAATTCCTTATCCGGGAATTCTTTTGCTGCTTCTTCTTTCAGTTTTTCGGCGTCTTCTTCTTTTACATCACTGCCGTAATAAATGGTCACCAGTTCGCTGTCTTCATCTAACATTGCCTTTAAAGCTGCTTTTGCTGCTTCTTCTGGTGAATGTTCTACTGCTAACATACCATTATCGCCGATAGCCATGATATCACCTTTTTCAATGTCCATACCGTCAATATTAGTGGTACGCACTGCATAGGTGATCTGGGCCGTCTTTACACGCTCCATCTCGGCAGTCATATTTTCCAGGTTCTCCTGGGAAGTAAGATCCGGCATGAAGTTTACTAAAGCAGTAATGCCCTGAGGAACGGTCTTTGACGGGATAACGATAATCTCCTTGTCCTCAGTCAGATCTCTTGCCTGGTTTGCAGCCATGATAATGTTCTTATTATTAGGGAGGATAAAGATATGGTCTGCATTTACATGTGCAATGGCATTTAACATATCTTCGGTACTTGGGTTCATGGTCTGTCCGCCTTCGATCAGGTAATCAGCGCCGATACCCTTGAAGATCTCGCTTAAGCCGTCACCGCAGGACACTGCGATAAAGCCGTATTCCTTGCGTTCTGCACTTTCCTGTGCTTTCTCCTCTTCTTCCTGCTTTGCAGCGTCAGCATGGGCCTGTTCTCTTGCAAGACGCTCAGAATCCTGTATCACACGCTCTTCATGCTCTTCACGCATGTTGTCGATCTTCATACGAGATAAAGAGCCATAGGTCAGACCCTTTTCAAAGGCAAGTCCCGGATGATTGGTGTGTACATGGATCTTAACGATCTCATCATCAGAAACTACAACTAAAGAATCACCGATAGAACCTAAGTATTTCTTCAGCTCTGCCTCATCTTCGTCTGTATATTCCTTCTCTAATTTAATAATAAACTCGGTGCAGTATCCAAACTTAATATCAGCGGTATCAATATCCGTTCTTGCTGCGCCGTTTCCAGTCTGCGCCGGCTTTGCGGCTGGTGCACCTGCGGAAGCTGCTGCTCCATCTACTGTGAAATCAGTTACTTTTTCAGTAAGGCCGTCAAATGCCCCCTTGATCACCTGCATCAGTCCCTGACCGCCTGAGTCAACTACGCCAGCCTGCTTTAATACAGGAAGCATCTCCGGTGTAAGATTTAAAACTCTGTCGCCTTCTTCGATCACAGCCTGTGCGAAAACCTCAATATCATTGGTCTCCACTGCCATCTCTAAAGCCTTATCTGCCATTCCCTTTGCAACGGTCAGAATGGTTCCTTCTTTTGGCTTCATAACAGCCTTATATGCAGTTTCTGTACCGCGTACCATAGCATTTGCCAGTGTAGTGGTATCGATCTCGTCTACTGTCTTGATCTCTTTTGTAAATCCTCTTAACAGCTGAGATAAGATAACGCCGGAATTTCCTCTGGCACCTCTTAAAGAACCGGAAGAAATGGCCTTTGCCAGCTGTTCCATAGAAGGATCATCCAGTGCTGCCACTTCTTTTGCTGCAGCCATAATGGTAAGGGTCATATTGGTTCCTGTATCTCCGTCTGGAACAGGGAATACATTTAACTCATTGATCCATTCTTTCTTATCAGAAAGACCTTTTGCTCCTGCCAGAAAGGCATTCTTTACCATTTTGGCATTAATTGTACTTATACCCACGGGTAACTTCCTCCTAATCAATCACTCTGACACCTTCCACGAAGATATTGATCTTTTCTACCTCCATGCCGGTGAATTCTTCTACTCTGTATTTCACGCTTTCAATTAAGTTGTCAGATACGGCTGATATGCTGACCCCATAGGATACGATCACATGAAAATCAATAGATATTTTATTTTCTTTAATTTCTACATTAATGCCGTGTGTCAGACTTTCCCGCTTTAAAAGCTTTACAA
>CAVDQU010000212.1:0-3956 GCA_963611035.1 Agathobaculum sp. | reverse complement strand
CTGACAAGACTGATCGGAATGGGAAGAGCCCAGGATGTGATCCTTTTAGGACGCAAGATCGGCGGACCGGAAGCGGTACAGATCGGACTTGCCACCAAGTGTGTACCAAAGGCAGATCTGATGGCAGAAGCAAAGAAAATGGCTTCCAAGCTGATCACAAAAGGACCGGTTGCCATCCGCATTGCAAAACGCGTGGTACAGGCGTCTATGTCTTCCAGCCAGGATGTGGGAGAACTTCTTGAAATGTTAGCTCTCAGTACTCTGTGCAGCACAGAAGATAAATTAGAAGGTGTAAGTTCTTTCCTGGAGAAGAGAACTCCTGAGTATAAGGGCAAATAAAGTAAGTTAATAAATATCATTATCTTATAGAGGTGGAAAGTATGAATATTTTGGTTTGTATTAAGCAGGTGCCGGATACAACAGAGATCAAGATCGATCCTGTTAAGCACACATTGATCCGTGAAGGCGTTCCAAGTATCGTCAATCCTTTTGACGCGTGCGCACTGGAAATGGCAGTACGTTTAAAGGAAAAAGAAGGCGGAAAAGTCATCGTTGTCAGCATGGGCCCGGCTCAGGCAAAGAATGCATTAAAAGAGTGCTTATCTGTAGGCGCTGACCAGGCATTTTTAGTAACTGACAGAGCATTCGGCGGTTCTGATACACTGGCTACCAGCTATATCTTAAGCAGAGCTATTGCAGCAGTAGAAGCAAAGACCGGCGAGAAATTCGACCTGATCTTCTGCGGCAAGCAGGCAATTGACGGCGATACTGCACAGGTTGGACCTGAGATCGCAGAGCATATGGATCTTCCTCATGTAACCTTAGCTACAGCAGTAGAAATGGTTGACGGAAAGCTTCATGTTACAAGAGATACAGACGAAGGACATGACCTGGTAGAGGTTTCCTTACCTGCACTGGTTACAGTGACCAAGACTGCTTATGATCCACGTTATCCAACCATTAAGAGCAAGATGGCTGCAAACAGAGCCGTGATCGAAGAAATCACCAACAGTGACCCGGATATGGTATGCGAGCCGGAGAGACTGGGCTTAAATGGTTCTCCTACCAAGGTTAAAAAGACATTTACACCTGTCCAGACAAAGGATGCGGTGATCTTAAATGAGGAGACCGGCAGTGAATCTGCTGTAAAACTGGCTGCTTTACTGAGTGAAGCCAAGATTATCTGAGAGGTGTGAGGACTATGAGCGAGTTTACAAATAAAAATATCTGGGTATTCATCGAAACAGATGAAGGAAAAGCAAAGAGTGTAGGTCTGGAGCTGTTAAATCCGGGCCGTATGTTAGCAGAAAAATCCGGCGAGAAATTAGTTGCCGTTGTATTTGGCAAGGACAACGCAGAAGCCACCCGTCAGGTAAAGGGATATGGACCTGACCAGATCATCAGCGTATCCGGCGGTGAATATGAGAAATACAGCTTTGATGCATATACCTATGCAATGACAAGCTTAGTTGAAAAATATCAGCCAAGCGCCATCCTCATCGGTGCTACCAACAATGGCCGTGATTTTGCTCCAAGACTGTCCTGCCGTCTGCGCACAGGTCTGACAGCTGACTGTACCAGCCTGGATTATGACGCAGAAAGCGGAAATGTAGCATGGACAAGACCTGCATTCGGCGGAAACCTGATGGCAGTGATCATGTGCCCGAATACAAGACCTCAGATCGGTACTGTACGCCCAGGCGTATTTAAGAAGACACCAGTAGAGGGAAAAGAAGTAGAAGTTATCACAGAAGAAGTATCTGTTCCAGCTGAAAAGATCCGTACCAAACTGTTAGAGTCCATCAGAGAAGCAGCAGCTGGTGTGGTAAATCTGGAAGATGCAGAAGTGATCGTAGCAGGCGGCCGCGGAATGGGCGGTCTTGAGAACTTTAAGCTTTGCGAAGATTTGGCAGAAGCATTAGGCGGAGCTGTTGGTGCATCCCGTGCAGCTGTTGATGCCGGATGGATTGGACACGCACATCAGGTAGGTCAGACTGGTAAGACCGTTGGACCAAAACTGTACATTGCATGCGGTATCTCAGGTGCCATTCAGCATCTGGCAGGTATGTCCGGATCTGACTGTATCGTTGCTATCAACAAAGATCCGGAAGCACCTATCTTTAAAGCTGCTGACTACGGTATCGTAGGAAATCTCTTTGATGTACTGCCAACACTGACAGCAGAGATCAAGAAATTAAAAGCATAATCAAAGAATAATCAAAATCTCTATCATTCATAAAAGTTAAAGGAATCACTGCCCTGCTGACCATCAATGCAGGGTAGTGGCTCTGTATGACTGTTTATCAATTCCAAGATCTTAAAAGAGATCAGAACACGAAGCCTTACATCCGGGTCGTTTAAATCAAAGCCTAATGCTTCCTGGATTTTTCCTAAACGGTAGATCACGCTGTTTCTGTGCATGTGCATGATCTTTGCAGTAGAGGAAATACTGCGCTCTGTAAGCAGGTAGTTGCGTAAAAGGGAAAGATTGTCATAATGCTCTTCCGAAGGATTTTTCAGTTCCTTCAGTTTCTGGATATACATATCTTCTAATGCATAACGTTTCTTATATTCATCTAACATTTCATAAATATAATAGTGAGAATAGAAGTAAATGCCCTTATCCGGGTTTAACATGGTGCCGTAGCGGACGGCTGTAAGTGCCTGCTGGTAGGCGATATTTAACTTCATAAGAGGGAAACTGGCAGTGGAAAAACCAGCATATCCGTGGCAGATCTTTAATACTTCGCCGAACTCACTCATGGAGTCATTGATCTCTTCCATGACCTTTAAGCTGGATATATTTCCCTGGAGCAGCAAAAGGATGGATTCGTGATAAAGGACTACGCGAAACAGCGGGAATTTCAGACAGCTTCTTAAGCGGTTTCTCACATAATCAGCCTGGGGAAGGATAAATTTGTCCCATTTGATCACGCAGAGGCGGTAGGTGGCATCTAATGGGAGGCGCAGTGTGCGGGCTCTGTCCTGCATGAAAGCTTCATCTTCCTGGGTGTGGTTGATCAGATCGCTCATAAAGGTTTCAAGTGGTGTTGGAGTGGAAGAGTTTTCTTCGCTGTTTTTCAGATAATAGCCGCGGATCAGCTTGGCAAAATAAGCAAAAAGCTCAAGCTGGGTGGCAGTTGGCTGGCTTTCAATAAAGTAGATGGTGATAAAGCCAAGGAAAATGCCGTTATCTGCATGCATGGAGAGGACCATGATAGGGCAGTTCATATAGTTTGGCGGGTTTAATATAGTAGGAGTTTTGTACTGGAAGCCTTTTGCCATATAGCCCATCTGTGCCAGTCCGTCTGTCAGATCTTTGGAATAGTAACCATTTTTCAGGATGAAATCCAGCTTTTTGTGGCCTGGTGCTTCTAACAGATTGGCACCGATCACATTGTAGGAAGAATTGACCATAAGCATGGCATTTTTTCCAAAGAAGCGGCCGCCAATGGAGAAAAGAGACTGATAGTTCTGTTTGCGAAGGATAGCATTCTGTAATTCAGCATCCCAGCGCAGGATGCGGTCAAAACCGCTGTAGAGAGTATTGACTACAGAGGCAAAGGAATGTTCGTATGGGATCAGGATCAGATTTGCCTGATAGTTTTCTATATAAGAAGAAACATCTTCTTTCTTTCCAATGCAGACGATGCAGAAGTCTTTTAATTTTTCCGGGTCAAAAGAAGAAAGTTGATCAGTTGTTCCTATGTAAAGGATGGATGAATCGTCTGTAGGATTATCCTGATCTAAAAGCTGCACACCGGAAAAATGGAAATCGCTTGTTTCCGGCAGTAAGGATATTGGGTCATAGTCTGCTAAAAGATCAAGAATAATACACTGAGCCAGCTTCATGATAAATCCCCTTTCGTAAGTAAATTTGTAGATAAAATAACGAATTTTTTGCTGTAAATACCTTTAAATTACCTGAGGGCAAAATACAACACATACAGTATATC
>CAVDQU010000211.1:0-3970 GCA_963611035.1 Agathobaculum sp. | reverse complement strand
GCACCCGAATTTCATCAACGTACGCACCGCGTACGCCTCAGAAATTTGGGCACAACTGACAAAAAATCTTCTCACAAAATCAAGCACAGAAAGATTCCGAGAGAACATAATAAAAAGAAGGAGGAAGCCATGAATAAGGGAAAGATCGTACAGGTAATGGGACCGGTAGTAGATGTGGCTTTTGAAGATGGAAATCTTCCTCACATCCAGGACGCGCTGACTGTGATGAATAATGGAAAGCGTTGCGTTATGGAAGTAGCCCAGCATATTGGCGGGGATGTGGTCCGCTGCATTATGCTGGCTGCCAGTGAGGGACTTTATAAAGATATGGAAGTTGAGGCAACAGGACAGGGGATCGCAGTTCCTGTTGGAGAAAAGACACTGGGACGTCTGTTTAATGTACTTGGAGATACCTTAGACGGCGGCGAAAGCCTGGATGGGGAAGAAAAATGGGTCATCCACAGAGATCCGCCCAGTTTTGCAGACCAGAGCCCGGTTGTGGAAATGCTGGAAACAGGCATCAAGGTCATTGACCTGTTAGCTCCTTATGCAAAGGGAGGTAAGATCGGTCTGTTTGGCGGCGCCGGTGTTGGAAAAACAGTGCTGATCCAGGAGCTGATCACCAATATTGCAACAGAACACGGCGGATATTCTATTTTCACCGGTGTTGGAGAGCGTTCCCGTGAAGGAAATGACCTCTGGACGGAAATGGGTGAATCTGGTGTTTTAAAGAAGACCGCACTGGTATTCGGGCAGATGAATGAGTCACCGGGAGCACGTATGAGAGTAGCTGAGACAGGACTGACCATGGCAGAATATTTCCGTGATGTAAAGCACCAGAATGTGCTGTTATTCATTGATAATATTTTCCGTTTCGTACAGGCTGGTTCTGAGGTCTCAGCCCTTCTTGGACGTATGCCTTCTGCTGTTGGTTATCAGCCAACACTGGCAACGGATCTTGGCGGCCTGCAGGAGCGTATTGCTTCTACAAAGAACGGTTCTATCACCTCTGTACAGGCTGTTTATGTACCTGCAGATGACTTAACAGACCCGGCTCCAGCAACAACATTTGCACATCTGGATGCAACTACGGTCCTTTCCAGAAAGATCGTGGAACAGGGTATTTATCCGGCAGTGGATCCTCTTGAGTCTTCTTCCCGTATCCTGGAAGAGGATGTAGTAGGAAAAGAGCATTATGAAGTGGCAAATAAGGTAAAGGAAATGCTGCAAAAGTACAAAGAACTGCAGGATATCATCTCTATCCTGGGTATGGAGGAACTTTCAGAAGAAGATAAGCTGACTGTAAGCCGTGCAAGAAAGATCCAGAGATTCTTATCCCAGCCATTCCATGTAGCAGAAAACTTTACTGGTGTCCCTGGAAAATATGTGCCTGTAAAGGAAACAATCCGTGGTTTTAAGGCGATCATTAACGGGGAAATGGATGAATATCCGGAAGCAGCGTTTTTTAATGTAGGAACCATTGATGAGGTTGTGGAAAAAGCGAAAGCGGGGAGTGTCATATGACAACATTCTGGCTTAAAGTCATAGCCAGTGACCATGTATTTTATAATGGAAACTGTGAAGCATTGGTAGTTCCGGCTCATGACGGGGAAGTTGGGATCCTTCCCCACAGAGAGGCGATGATCCTGGCAATCCAGGAAGGGGAACTTAAATTCCACGTTCCTGGAGAGAATGAGTACCGGGAAGCAGTTGTGGGACTGGGGATCGTTCAGGTGGCAAACAACCGTGTGACTGTAGTGGTAGATACAGCAGAACGGCCGGAAGATATTGATGAAGTCCGGGCAGAGCAGGCGCTGGAACGGGCAAAGGAACAGCTTCGCCAGAAACAGAGCATCAGAGAGTATTATATGTCAAAGGCGTCCATGGCCCGTGCTTTAAGCAGGTTGAAGATGAGCCGTCATAAGGGCAGTGAATATCATGGACTTTGATATGGTATAGGGTGCCAGCATAAAAGCCCCGCCAGGTGTGGCGGGGCTTTTTGCGCTGTAGAGAAACTTAAATTTACAGCCAGTTATTGTGTTCTACAAGAAAATCGCAGAAATCAGCCACAATAGGGCTATTCTTCCCTTTTTCTGACCGGGTCAAGATGATCTGGCGACGGCATTTCTGGTCAGTGATGGGCAGTAATTTTACTGGAAAATGTCCAGGAGAGCCGCCGAAATTACTGGTAAGAGGCCCCCAGGAGCAGGCGGGCCAGAAACCGATGCCCATTCCCGCTGCGATCAGGTTGCGCACAGATTCTGTTGTGTCGCTTTCAAAGATGATATGTGGCGAAAATCCGGCTTCCATAAAATAGCTGTTTGTGATCTGGCGGATGGGTTTGGATCCGCCCAGACAGATGTAATCAGCATCTTTTGTATCTGTTAAACGGATGGATCCCATGGAACCATAGGAAGACTGGGCCGGTACTGCCATATACAGGTCCTCTTCCAGTATGACTGTGGCGCCATCATTTTCTTTTGGGGCAGTATCTGCCCTGCGGGCAGTTACACATACATCGTAATCATCTTCCTCGCCAGATGTCTGGTACAGCTGGAAGTTTACATCTGGACGGAGACTCCGGTAAGCAATGATCTTGTTGGTAATAAGAGCAGAAGCAGAAAGCAGGCGGAGATGAACTGTATGGGTAGCTGCTTCCTTTCCTTTTCTCAGTTCTTCCGGCAACCGGTCCAGACTGTTTAAAATGGGGATGAGACGTTTCTGTAAAAATCTTCCCTCGTCGTTTAATTCAATACTGCGGTTTTTTCTCTCAAACAACGGCACTCCCAGTTCTGCTTCCAGTCTGTGGATTGCCTGGGAGAGCGCTGGCTGGGCGATCTGTAAATGCTCGGCCGCTTTTGTTATATGCTGATACTGGGCTGCTACCAGAAAATATCGTAATTGTAGTAATTCCATGATGTACCTCTTCATTTGCTTCAGGTCTTAAGTATTTCTATTATAAGCAAAAGGAAGAAAATGTCAAATCTTTATCGATGACAGCAGAAGGGTTTTGAAGTATAATAGCTGCGTAAGATGTCCTCTCGGAGTCTTTCCTGCACCTGATTTTGCGGCCGATTTTCCGCCAGCCGCACCCGAATTTCATCAACGTACGCACCGCGTACGCCTCAGAAATTTGGGCACAACTGACAAAAAATCTTCTCGCAAAATCGGGCACAGAAAGATTCCGAGAGAACATTAAGCAGAAAGGGGTGTATACATATGAAAGAATTATTGTTTATGAAACCGGTTTTCAAGGAAGCTGTCTGGGGCGGAAAGAAGCTGCGGGAAGACTTTGGATATGAGATACCAGGTGATACTACCGGAGAGTGTTGGGGCATTGGAGCCCATAAAAACGGGGACTGCACCATTGCAGAGGGAATGTATAAGGGAGAACATCTGTCAAAATTGTGGACAGAACATCCGGAGCTTTTTGGCAATGAGGACGGAAAGTACGGGAAAGAATTTCCCCTTCTTATTAAGATCATTGACGCAAAAGCAGATCTGAGCATCCAGGTCCACCCGGACAATGCCTATGCAAAAGAGCATGAAAATGGCTCTTTGGGAAAAACAGAGTGCTGGTATATTTTAGACAGCGAACCTGGAACAAAGATCGTTATCGGTCACAATGCGAAAGACAAAGAAGAATTAAAGCAGATGGTAGAAGAGAAGCGTTGGAAAGGCCTGATTCGGGAAGTGCCGGTGAAAAAAGGCGACTTTTACCAGATCAACCCAGGCTGTGTCCATGCCATTAAGGGGGGAACGATTCTATTAGAGACCCAGCAGTCCAGTGATATTACCTACCGTGTATATGATTATGACCGGAAATGGAATGGAAAGTTGCGGGAGCTTCATGTAAAACAGAGCCTGGATGTGATAAAGACCCCGTTCCAGCCAGAAGCAGATCAGAGAAGCGTTACCCATACAGAAGGTGCAGATTTGGAACATCTGGAAACATGCCCTTATTATACAG
>CAVDQU010000210.1:0-3993 GCA_963611035.1 Agathobaculum sp. | reverse complement strand
AGCAAGCTTGCAACACACTTTCTCATCCAAACCAGCGCATGGCTGAACTGTAACAATATTTTTAATATTAATGAGAAAGGCTGTTGCATAAGCGACAGCCTTTTTTGTATAATAGGGGAATGAAATGAGGGAAAATGAATGAAAACAGATACCATTGCAGCGATAGCGACAGGAATGAGTAATTCCGGTATCGGTATCGTAAGGATAAGCGGCAATGATGCCTTACAGGTAGTAAGTCGCATTTACAGAAATAAAAAGGGAGAGCCAAAGGATCTAAGCCAGGTAAAATCCCATACCATCCACTATGGCTATATTTATGACGGGGAAGAACGTTTAGATGAAGTCCTGGTGATGATCATGAAGGGGCCTAACAGCTATACAGCAGAAGATACGGTAGAGATCGACTGTCATGGCGGCGTCTTTATTGTAAAGAAGATATTGGAGACCGTGATCCGAAATGGCGCAAGGACAGCAGAGCCGGGAGAGTTTACAAAACGTGCCTTTTTAAATGGCCGTATTGATCTGGCTCAGGCGGAGGCAGTGGCAGACGTGATCCAGTCTACCAATGAATATGCTTTAAAGAGCTCCGTAAGCCAGCTTGCAGGCTCTGTTTCACGAAAGATAAAAGATCTCCGTGAAAAAATATTATATGAGATCGCTTTTATTGAGTCTGCCTTAGATGACCCGGAGCATATTTCATTAGAGGGGTATCCAGAGCGTCTTTTAGAGGCTTTGGAGCCTATGGTAAAGCAGGTGGAACGGCTTTTAGCGTCCTGCGATGACGGCCGGGTAATGTCAGAAGGCATTAAGACCGTTATCTTAGGTAAGCCAAATGCAGGAAAATCTTCCCTGATGAACGTGCTTTTAGGAGAAGAGAGAGCCATTGTCACGGAGATCGCAGGAACTACAAGAGATACTCTGGAAGAGCATATTTATCTTCAGGGGATCAGTTTAAATGTGGTAGATACAGCAGGCATTCGCGATACAGAGGACGTAGTGGAAAAGATCGGCGTAGAGCGTGCCATGAAGGCAGCGGAGGACGCAGATCTGATCATTTATGTGGTAGATGGCTCCAAAGCCCTGGATGAAAATGATAAGGAGATCATGGAGTTTATTAAGGGGCGCAGAGCCATTGTCCTGTTGAATAAAACGGATCTTAAGCTGGCAGTAGATAAGGAAGAACTGGAAAATGCCTGCGGCCACGGAGTGATCCCCATCTCTGCAAAAGAGGAACAGGGCATTGAGGCTCTGGAAGAGGAGATCAAGAGGCTGTTCTACCACGGGGAGATCTCTTTTAATGAGCAGGTCTACATTACCAATGTGCGCCACAAAGAGGCCTTGGAACAGACCTTAGACAGCCTCAAAATGGTAAAACAGAGCGTTTCAGACGGCATGCCGGAAGATTTTTATTCTATTGACCTGATGAATGCTTATGAGCAGCTTGGAAAGATATTAGGAGAAGCAGTAGAAGACGATCTGGTAAATGAGATCTTTTCCAAGTTCTGTATGGGTAAGTAAGATATATGGGGAAATACACGGTTCTTGTGCAGGGGGATGCACATGGGAAGGGCCGGGAAACAGGAAGGAATTAAGAAAATGCCATATTTGGAAGAAACATATGATATCGTGGTAGTAGGCGCCGGTCATGCCGGCTGTGAGGCAGCGCTTGCCTGTGCCAGACTGGGCCTTGAGACCATTGTATTTACAGTCAGTGTGGACAGTATTGCCCTGATGCCCTGTAATCCTAATGTAGGTGGAAGCTCCAAGGGACATCTGGTAAGAGAGCTGGATGCCTTAGGCGGAGAAATGGGAAAGAATATTGATAAGACCTTTATCCAGTCTAAGATGTTAAATGAGTCCAAGGGACCGGCTGTCCATTCTTTAAGAGCCCAGGCGGATAAACAGGAATACAGCCGTCAGATGCGAAAGACCCTGGAAAATACAGAGCATCTGACCATCCGCCAGGCAGAGGTGTCTGAGCTGATGGTAGAGGATGGTCAGATTAAAGGCGTTAAGACCTTCTCAGGGGCCGTATATCACGCCAGAGCCGTTGTATTATGTACAGGAACCTATCTGCGTGCAAGATGCATTTACGGGGACATAAGCAATCCTACAGGACCAAATGGACTGCAGGCAGCGACACACCTGACAGACTCCCTGATTGCAAACGGAATTGAAATGTTCCGCTTTAAAACAGGAACACCGGCCAGAGCAGACAAACGCAGCATCGATTTTTCCAAAATGGAAGAACAGTTTGGTGATAAGAGAGTGGTTCCATTTTCCTTCTCTACAGATCCGGAAAGCGTTCAGAAAGAGCAGGCTTCCTGCTGGCTGACCTATACCAATCAGGAGACCCACAAGATCATCCGTGATAATTTAAGCCGTTCCCCGTTGTTCTCCGGTGCTATCGAAGGAACAGGACCAAGATATTGTCCGTCCATTGAGGACAAAGTGGTAAAATTCCCAGATAAAGAGCGTCATCAGGTATTTGTGGAGCCGGAAGGCCTTTATACCAATGAAATGTATTTAGGAGGCATGAGCAGCTCTCTTCCTGAGGATGTACAGTATGCCATGTACCGCACCGTACCGGGACTGGAACATGTGCGGATCGTGAGAAATGCCTATGCTATTGAGTATGACTGCATCAATTCTTTACAGCTTAAGTCTACACTGGAGTTTAAGAAGATCCGCGGCCTGTTTGCAGGCGGCCAGTTTAATGGAAGTTCCGGCTATGAGGAAGCTGCTGTTCAGGGCTTTATGGCAGGTGTAAATGCTTCAATGGAGGTTCTTGGCAGAGAGCAGGTGGTTCTGGACCGTTCCCAGGCTTATATCGGCGTTCTGATCGATGATCTGGTGACCAAAGAGAACCATGAACCATACCGTATGATGACTTCCAGAGCAGAGTACAGACTGCTTTTAAGACAGGACAACGCAGATCTGCGTCTGCGTGAGATCGGACATAATATTGGCCTTGTAAGTGATGCTGAATATGAGCATCTCCTTGAGAAAAAGGCCCAGATCGATAAAGAGACCCAGCGCCTGGAAAAGGCAACCATCGGCGGTACTCCAAAGGTTCAGGAGCTTTTAGCTAAATATGAAAGTACGCCTCTTAAGTCAGGAACCACCCTTGCAGAGTTGATCAAGCGTCCGGAACTGGACTATGAGAAGCTGGCAGAGGTAGATGAAAAACGTCCGGAACTTGCTTTTGATGTACAGGAGCAGGTCAATATTGAGATCAAATATGAAGGCTATATTAAGCGCCAGATGCAGCAGGTAGCACAGTTTAAGAAGTTAGAGGGAAGAAAACTTCCTGAAAACTTTGACTATTCCCAGGTAAACAGCCTGCGAAAAGAGGCAGTACAGAAGTTAAATAAGATCCAGCCGTCTACCATTGGACAGGCGTCCAGAATTTCCGGTGTGTCACCGGCGGACATTTCTGTATTAATGGTATATCTGGAGAGAAGCAAAAGCGAAGCTTAAGGGAAAATTATGCACCCGCGAGAAATCTCACGGGGACATGTTGATATGAGAGGTTAAAAATCTATGACAGAACAGTTTGCCAAGAAAATGGAAGAGGGCGTAAAGCCTTTAGGTATCCAGTTAAGCCAAAAGCAGCTGGAGCAGTTTTACGATTACTTCCAGTTTCTGGTGGAAAAAAATAAAGTAATGAATCTGACGGCCATTACAGAAGAGGACGCGGTGATCACAAAGCATTTTTGTGATAGCCTGTGCCTTGTAAAAGGATTTTCTGATATTGAGAAAACGGTTTCATTGATCGATGTGGGAACAGGAGCAGGCTTTCCTGGTATCCCATTAAAGATCGCATTTCCTCATTTAAAAGTGACTTTATTAGACTCTTTAAATAAAAGAGTACGCTTTTTAGAGGAAGTCTGTGAGCGCCTTGGTCTTGAAAATGTGACCTGCGTCCATGCAAGAGCAGAGGATGGAGGCAGAAATAAGGATTTCAGAGAAAAATTTGACCTGTGTGTATCC
>CAVDQU010000209.1:0-4037 GCA_963611035.1 Agathobaculum sp. | reverse complement strand
GATCTGCATATATAAAAAAGCTATTGCAAACTGACTTCACATCATCACTTTGCAATAGCTTTCTTTATACTGTATCTGAATATTTGATTTTAATATACCTAATTGTCTAACCCTTAATTCTCATTCATCTTAGCCAGTTTCGCAGCCTGGTCTGCTGCGATCAGGTTATCTAACAATTCCTGGATGTCACCGTTCATAATGGAATCGATCTTATATAAGGTCAGCTTAATTCTATGGTCGGTAACACGGCCCTGTGGGAAGTTGTAGGTACGGATCTTTTCGGAACGGTCTCCGGTACCGATCTGGCTGCGGCGCTCTTCTGCCTCAGAGTTCTGGCGTTTTTCCAGCTCTAAGTCGTATAATTTGGAACGTAACAGGCGGAATGCTTTTTCCTTGTTCTGCAGCTGCGATTTCTCTGTCTGGCTGTAGATAACGATACCAGTTGGAATATGAGTTAAACGTACTGCAGAGTCAGTGGTGTTGACACACTGTCCACCGTTACCGGAGGCACGCATTACGTCGATACGGCAGTCATTCATATCGATCTGAACGTCTACTTCTTCTGCTTCCGGCATAACTGCTACCGTTGCTGTAGAAGTATGGATACGGCCGCCGGACTCTGTCTCAGGCACACGCTGTACACGATGTACGCCGCTTTCGTATTTTAACTTAGAATAGGCGCCTTTTCCTGTGACCATAGCCACAACTTCCTTAAAGCCGCCAATACCATTTTCATTGATGCTGATGATCTCTACTTTCCAGTGCTGGCTGTCTGCGTAGTTGGAATACATACGGTAAAGTTCAGCTGCAAAAAGAGCTGCCTCGTCGCCGCCTGCACCTGCACGGATCTCCAGGATAATGTTCTTATCATCGTTAGGGTCTTTTGGAAGAAGGAGGATCTTTAATTCATGCTCCAGCTCCTCAATGCGCTTCTTTGCATCGGATAATTCTTCCTTTGCCATTTCACGCATTTCCTCGTCACTTTCTTCATCTAAGAGAGCCAGACTGTCCTCAACATCCTGTTTTGCCTGTTTATACTGCTTATAAGCTTCTACGATGGGCGCCAGTTCTGCCTGCTCTTTCATCAGCTTGGTAAAACGTTTGGTATCCTGGGTCACATCCGGGTCCCCAAGCATACGCATCAGTTCTTCATAATGGATCAACATATCATCCAGTTTATCAAACATAATCTCTACTTCTCCTTCCTGGCACATACCACCCGGTCATTTCCAGCCATGTCGCGGACAGTCCTAAGCCCTTTAAATCCCATTGTTTCAAATATTTCTGTTACATCCTTTGCCTGATCCCAGCCGATCTCCATATAGATACTTCCGCCGTCCTTCAGGTAGTTTCTTCCTTCTTCTGCCAGAATACGGTAAAATTTCAATCCGTCCGGTTCGCCGTCTAAAGCCATACGGGGCTCATGATCCTTTACCTCCGGCTCCAACCCTTCTATCACCTGACTTGGGATATAAGGGGGATTGGATACGATCACGTCATATTGTTTTCCTGGCTCTAAAGCGGAAAACATATCACTTTTTATAAATGTTATGGGCTGATCCAAAAGCTTTTCTCCATTGGATCTTGCCACTTTTAATGCTTCTTCTGACAGGTCAAGTGCTGTTACATCTACATATCCCCCCAGCTTTGCCAGGCTGATGGCAATGCAGCCAGAGCCGGTACAAACATCTAAAAGGGAAATATTTTTCTCTTTGTGTTCGTTTAATACCAGTTCTACCAGTGTTTCTGTATCCTGTCTTGGAATCAAAACATGTTCATTTACATTAAATTCCAGTCCCATGAACTCCTGGACACCGGTAAGCTGCTGAAGTGGGATACGCAGTTCCCGTCTGCTTATCAGTTCCCGGTATGTTTCTATTTTTTTTAATGTATCTGGATCTGTCTCTGTCTGGTTTCCATCTCCTGTAAGAGGGCGGTCCCGTTTTACAAGAAAAGAAGCAAAATTCATGTTAAATACATCTAATAAAAGATAACGGGCATCTAAAAGTGGATCCGGAACACCTGCTTTTTCCAGTTTTTCTTTTCCTTCTTCTAAAAGAGTCCCAAAGGTCATTTTCATGCCTGTTCCTCTTTCTTCTCCCAGCCTGGGAAGTTCTCATCCAGATAAGCCCGCCAGTCAAATACTGCCTCTACAGCAGCGATGGCAACCTCGATCATGGTATCATCCGGCTCTTTGGTGGTCAGTCCCTGCATCCACATTCCAGGACGGCTTAAAATGTCTACCAGTTTGGAATCATGTTTTCCTGCAAAGCTTAAAAACTCATAGGAAACACCTGCAATTACCGGGATCAGCACGATACGGCTTACCACGCGCAGCCAGATGGTATCGGTACGGATCACCATGAAGAACAGGATACTTATGACCATAACGATCATAATAAAGCTGGTACCGCAGCGCTTGTGCTCCTTGGAGCTGGCCCGCACATTTGCCACATTCAGTTCCAGACCATGTTCAATGCAGTTGATGCATTTATGTTCGGAACCATGATACATAAAAGTCCGTTTTATATCTTCCATACGAGATACCATTTTTATATAAATAATGAAAATGGCAATACGGATAAAACCTTCTAAGATAGCCATCACAGTATGGGATGGGATCACTTTTTTACATATATTGGAAATAAACATAGGCAGCAGCATGAATATACCAATAGCCATGATAAAAGAAAAGATCATGACAACGGTCATAAGGATGCTTTCTAACTTCTCACCGAATACTTTGTCCAGCCACTGTTCAAAGCGGCTTTCTTTCGCATCTTCGTCATCTTCAAAGAAACTGCAGGACCAGGTCAGTGCCCGCATGCCTACGATCATGGAATCTGCAAATTTAAACACGCCTCTGATAAAGGGAATACCTAAAATTGGAAACTTTTTTGTTACACTTCTGTAAGTATCTTTTTTAACCTCGGTCTCTCCATCGGGTTTACGGACGGCTACTGCATAGTTTTCACCATTCTGCATCATAATGCCTTCGATCACTGCCTGTCCGCCAATTCCTGAATATTTCATCTATGCATTACCTTTCGATTTTCATGTACTTTCGGACTCTAACATCCCAAAATGCATTTTAACGCAAAGGGGCTGAGCTGCAAAAGCTCAACCCCTTAAACTCTCTCTTATAATTACTGAGCATTGATGCCGTACTTACGATTGAACTTATCAATACGTCCACGAGCTGCAGCAGCCTTCTGCTGGCCAGTGTAGAATGAATGGCACTTGGAGCAAACCTCCACATGGATGTCCTTCTTGGTAGAACCAGTTACGAACTCGTTGCCACAGTTGCAAACTACCTTTGCCTGGTAGTAATTTGGATGGATTCCTTCTCTCATTTTATTCACCTCTCTGATATAATTTGCGGTTTCCGACCGCGGCCTGTATGCCAATCTGCCTCTGTACACTGCAGGCAGCCGGTAGGTACCGTCACCAGAACGCACAGATATCAGCATCTTTTAAGTTATACGCATCCTTCCCGCAAGGTTCTGACTCACGCGAATGCTAAAACTGCTTGTCTCAGGACATAAACAGCTTATGTCTCTGAACAGCTATATCAGTATAGCATAAACTATCTACATTGACAAGAGTAAAAATGATTTTATGCACAAAAAAACCTGAGCATTTCTGCTCAGGCTAAATATATATTTTACATACCTTCAAAACCACATATTGATAAATGACTGACTTTCCAAATACCTACAACCTTTTGTATCAACTTCGCGACGGTCATTCATAAAACCTAACGGTTTTATTCATGTCATTGGCTTCGCCAATGCCTGAAGTCTTCCAGATCCGACCTTATGAAAGCAAGCTTTCAACGGTCTCCTCTGTCATCCTTCCGCCGCTCTCTCAGACCTTTTGGTCAAGCCCTCGACCGATTAGTATCAGTCAGCTCCATGCATCACTGCACTTCCACCTCTGACCTATCTACCTTGTCGTCTTCAAGGGGTCTTACTACCTGCGTATGGGATATCTCATCTTGAGGGGGGCTTCACGCTTAGATGCCTTCAGCGTTTATC
>CAVDQU010000208.1:1584-4043 GCA_963611035.1 Agathobaculum sp. | reverse complement strand
CCGTGACACAGCACTGGAAATGGCATTAGGCGGAGCAGAACGTGCTCAGACCGATGTATGCGTGGCAGTTACCGGCCTTGCTGGCCCTGGAGGCGGAAGCAAAGAAAAGCCGGTAGGTCTTGTATACATGGCCTGTGCTGTAAAGGGAAAAGCGGAAGTGCTGGAATATCATTTTAAGGGCAATCGGGGCAAGATCCGGGAGCAGTCTATGATGAAGGCACTGGATCTGGTACGTCGCTGCGTATTGAAGGCAGACTAAGATCCAGAGACGATATTATTTAGGAACATGGGGTTGAAACTGGAATGGAAATAAAAAAGATCAAACGTCGTCTTACGGCTGCATATCATTATTCTTTCATCCGTATGACATTAAATTTTTATACCTGCTATGAAATGATGGCAGAAAAGTCCAGTGAACCGGCTTCCGGGACACTGGCTTTATATGAGAGATATTTTAGATTTTTAGGTTCTTTCCTGGAAAAGAAGGGAGAGTCTTTAGAGAAGCTTGAGGCACTTCGCCAGGATACCATAAAAGAGATGGAAAAACTGACTGCCTATACAGACATTTTGCAGGCTTATGAATATGTGATGAACCGGGTAGAAGGCCGTTTTATGCCTCAGTTAGTGGGAAAAAAGCCGGAAGATACAGATGTTTTACTGGATGAGATCATAAATTATCTTACAGAGACCAATGATCCTACGGATTTTCACGAGCGTTTTCAGCTGATCGTCAGCCAGCTGCCGGTGCGTTTTACCAAGAACAAGTTTTTTGCTCTTATTGAAGAAGGAATGAGCGTTTATAAGGGGGCGCCAAAGGCTGGTTTAGATGATATGCTTTATGTACTCCGTTCAGAGGCTCTTTTAAACAGACCGGAATGTCCGGATAAATGGGAAAAGAACGGGGCTGATCCTAAGGATTCCTATGAGAAACTTTACCAGATCCTGAAAGAGTTTTTACAGACGGATTTTAATACATTAGAGGCAGCAGAATATTACCATCTTTCTTCTGAATTAGAGAGAGCAGGAGAATTGTTAAGTGAGGCAACTGGTGATATTTTAATGCTCATGGATCTGATCAATGACTTGTATGTGCTTTTCCTGTGCGAAGGCCACGCTGTGGCTGATCTGGAAGAAACACAGGTGATGATAAAGATATTAGGGGATGTTCTGGGGCTCTTTAAGGAAGATAAGTGGAGAGAGATACCCGTTGAAACGGCAGACCTTCTTCCAAAACTGGAGGGAAAACAGGAAAGCAGCTTTGAACAGTGGATGGCAAATGAGATCCCTATGGATGAGCTGGCAAAAGATGGCTCTCCAGTGGCAGGAGTTTTGTGGAAAACAGAACTGCTTTTATCTGGAAGTGTGTTTGCATTGTTAGAATATAAGGCTTCTGAAGAAACAGCAGATGAAGAGATGATCCGCAAAGGTCTGGAACAGCTGTTTGCAGATATCAGAGAGTCATGGAAGGATCTTCCAAAAGTACTCACAAGAGCGGCAATGGCAAAATGTCTGTCAAGACTGCCTATTACATTTAAGTCATCCGATGAAGCGGAAGGCTATATTAAAAACAGCCTGGAATGCTGCAGTGATGAAGTAGAAAAAGAGGGCTGTATCCGTATGATACGTTCTATTATGGAATAAAGAGGTAATTTTATGCGCTGGTGGGAGCATATATACATGGGTGAAAATGCAGCCAGAAACAGGAGCCGCATCCTGGAAGGCCTGCGAAAGGGAAGCTTGCTTCCTGATACTTATGTGATTACATTGCCGGAAAGTGGCAATCATATACTTGATATACGTCCTGTCAGTCTTTTGTCCAAAGAGGAATGGGAGAGTTGTGAATTTCTGATCCTGGGGATCGCCAGGGGATATCAGGAGGCTGCAGAGGTAGTCCGTTCTATGGTAGATGACATGTACCAGAAAACAGGAGCTTTTGACTGGACGGTGTATATGAAAAGTCTGCCAGAAAGACAGAAAGCAGAAAAAGAGGCATAAAGAAGCGGTAAAGGGGGCAGGCAGTTGCATATTGTATTGCTTATATTAAAAATACTGGGTATCCCTTTGCTGGTCATACTGGGGCTCTTGCTTTTGATCCTGTTGACTGTTCTCTTTGTCCCGGTGCGATACCGGATCCAGGGCTTATGGAAAGATGAAAAATGGGCCGGTGTGCAGGTAACCTGGCTGCTTTCCCTTGTTTCTTTTCAGGGCGGCTACGATATGAAAAAAGGGCTGACAGGTTCTTTCAGGGTGCTTTGGTTTAAACTCTGGAAGATAGGAGAAGAAGAGACCGAAGAAACGGAAGAAGGATCTGTTGAAGAAACGCCTTCAGAGGGAAAACGGACAGAAGAGAGGCGTACACAAGAAAGTCTAGTGGGGGAAAAGAAAGAGAATAAAGAAGTAAAGAAACGGGAACAGGAAAGAACAGAAGCTGAACTGGAAGTCCAGGAAAAAGGGGAATT
>CAVDQU010000208.1:0-1565 GCA_963611035.1 Agathobaculum sp. | reverse complement strand
AGTCCAGGCAATGGAAGTAAAAAAAGTGAGATCGGAAGAAAGCGAGAAAAAAACTCACAGTGATCCGGGAACTGGTGGACAGATAAAAAGGCCGGATAAGGCAGAAATAAAGAAAAATGATGAGGAAAAACCTCACGAGCCCAAGCCCTATACCCCGCTTTCAGAACGCATAAAAGCAATATGGACCCGCATACAGTCCTTCTTTCAAAAACTTAAGTTTTCTTTTCTCCACTTTTGTGATAAGCTAAAAGATATGAAGGTTTTTATCCAGGAAAAGAAAGAATGGCTGGAGAACGAAGAAAATCAGGAATCTTTCCGGCTTCTCTTTAAACAGTTTAAAAAGCTGTTTGCCCATGTATGGCCATGTAAAGGAAAAGGTACAGTAACTTTTGGATTAGAAGATCCTTATTATACAGGACAGATCCTGGCAGGCGCAAGCCTTCTCTATCCTTTCTTTTATAAGAGGCTTTCCCTGCAGCCGGTATTTGATGAAAAGTGCCTGGAAGCAGAATTAGACTACCGGGGACGAATAAGAGTTTCCTATTTATTATGGCTGTTCTGGGGGATCTTTCATCACAAACATACCTGGAAGATGATACGGGGATTTTTAGACCGGGATAACAGTTCAGATGAATAAGAGGTATATTATGGCAGAAAATCATTTTACATCTACGATCGAAACATTATTTAAAGGAATGGATCAGTTTGTCACTACAAAGACGGTAGTGGGCGAGCCGGTCCAGACAGGAGATACCATTATTATACCGCTGATCGATGTGACCTGTGGTATGGCAGCAGGAGCTTTTGCAGAAGGCTCCAAGCAGAAAGACAAAGGCTGCGGTGGAATGAGCGCCAAGATGAGTCCAAGCGCTGTGCTTATCATTCAGAATGGCGTGACCAAACTGATCAATATAAAGAACCAGGATGCAGTGACCAAGGTCATTGACATGGCTCCGGATCTGATCAACCGCTTTATGGGTGGAAAACCGGCAGTATCTGAAGAAACAGCAGCTATTGCAAAAGATACGGCAGCTTCCTATGAAGAAAAAAAGGCATAAGCGAAAAGAAAAATAATACAAAGAGAATCAGACAACTCCCTTACCGCATAAGATAAAGTGGAAGGGAGCTGTTTTTCTATGAAAAGAGTCTGGGGACTGATGCTTTTTTGCTTCGGGCTTGGAATGGCAGTGCTTTTCTTTGTTCCGGAGACTATATTTACCTTTTTCTTTGTGATCGGGTGTCTGATCATTGGGTATAATTTATTCTGTTGTTAAAAACATCGCCCGCTGAAAGCGGGCGTGTACAAACCTGACTACAAAAAAATCCCGGCAACTTGAAGCTACCGGGATTTTTTATGTTCTGTCTTAAATTAAGCTCTTTCTACAAGGCCAGAACGTAAGCAGGAAGTACATACGTACATTCTCTGGGTTCCGCCGTTTACTTTAACCTTAACAGATTTTACGTTTGCTTTCCACATCTTGTTGGACCTTCTATGGGAATGGCTCACTTTGATACCGAAATGAGCTGCCTTTTCACAGATTGCACACTTAGCCATACTATTGCAC
>CAVDQU010000207.1:0-4052 GCA_963611035.1 Agathobaculum sp. | reverse complement strand
GCCATGCAGGACGGACTGATCCAGGTGGCATTTATTATTATCACTATTATTGCAAACAGAAGAGGACTTACAGATGCGGCAGCAGTAGGCATTGTGGAAAAGGTGATCAGCTTCCTGTTTTTAGTGCCTTCATCTATGTTGTCCACTGTATCAGCCTTAGGAGCCCAGAATGTAGGTGCAGGAAAGCGGTCGCGAGCGGCAGCTACCTTAAAATATGCTATCTGCATTGCAGGGGGCTTTGGGCTGATTATTTCTATTATCATCCAGTTTACAGCTGGAAATGTAGTGAACCTGTTTACTAATGATCAGGTAGTGGTCTATGCCGGTGCCCAGTATCTGAAGGGCTATATCTGGGACTGCATGTTTGCGGGGATCCATTTCAGCTTCAGCGGTTATTTCTGCGCCTGCGGACGGTCAGGCTATTCCTTTATCCACAACATTATCGCCATTGTCCTGGTACGTGTTCCGGGAGTATATCTGACTTCAAAGATATTCCCGGCAACCTTGTTCCCAATGGGACTGGCAACTGCAGGTGGATCTTTTACATCTGTTGTGATCTGTACCGGGTTATTTTTACTTTTGCAGAGACAAAACAGGCAGAAGAAAAACATATAGCAGCAGAAGCTTGAAACCCGACTGGAATCTGGGAAAAGGGTGTTGCCAAATCTGGAAAAAAATGTTACCCTTTTAAAGGCTCAACTGAAAACTTGCAGCATCTGGAAATAGACGGGAGGGACCGTCAGGGAAGAGGGGTGAGAATCCCCCGCAGCTGCCTCTACTGTAAAATCGGGGACAAGGGACAAAAAGTCACTGCGAAAGCGGGAAGACGTCCGGAGGATGAACCATAAGCCAGGAGACCGGCCAGATGTCTGACAGAGGAATAGTCTGGGACAGGGACTATTACCTTTCAGTCTGCAAACACATATATACATATGTAAATATGTAACTTTGCGGAAGATATGGCTCTGTTATGCAATTTATGATGGAGGGCATAATTTGTCCTGGTGCGAGATGCTGTAAAAAATGAACGGAAACAGCAAAAGGGAGGCACAAAGGACAGGCAGACTGAAAGGAGACATAAAAATGAGAAACAGCAAAAGATGGCTGGCAGCGATCTTAGCAGGCGCAATGATCGCAGTAACCGGCTGCTCCGGTTCTGCTTCCAAGCAGGAGACCACAGCAGCTGAAACCACAGTAGCAGAGACCACAGCAGCTGAGACTGCTGCAGAAGCAAAGGAAGGGGAAACAACCACATTCGTAGATGACCTTGGAAGAGAAGTAGAACTGGAACTTCCTATCACCCGCGCTTGTGTTGCAAACCGTTACAATAACGAGTTGATCCGTGCCGTAGGCGCTGGTGATGCAGTTGTAGGTGTAGATCAGTACACCTCCCAGGACCCGGTATACTGGCCACAGTTTGGTGAAGACGAGACCTTCGGAAAAGATGAGTACGATTACGAGAAGATCGTTGCATTAGATCCACAGGTACTGGTAGTTCCAAAGAACGGCAAAGTAGAAGAATCTGTAGAAAAGCTGGAGTCCTTTGGTATTAAAGTAGTTGTTATCACAGGCTGGGACAACTCTGATGTTCCGAAGCAGATCCGTCTTTGCGGCGAGCTGTTTGGAAAGCAGGAGCAGGCAGAAGAACTGGTAGACTTCTATCAGAAGCCAGTTGATTACATCAACGAGCAGTTAAAGCAGGTAACAGACCGCAAGAAAGTTTACTGGGAGTATGGCGATGATTACAGCACCTGTATCCCGGGAACCTCCAATGATGGCTGGCACAATATGATCCTTATGGCTGGCGGTATCAACATTTTTGGTGATGCTTCCTTAGCTGGTAAGGACATTGACCCAGAGCAGATCTTAACAGAAGATCCAGACCTGATCGTAAAGATCTACGCCGGCAAGAACGTAATTGGAAACAGCGGCGTATTTACAGCACCTCCACAGGAAGAATTTGCGGAAAAGGCAGACGAACTGCTGCAGCGTCCAGGCTGGAAGGATCTGAAGGCTGTTAAGGAAGAAAACTTCTATCTGAACACAGCATTCATGAGCGGCGGCCTTGGAAAGATGATCGGTGCTGCTTACATGGCAAAATGGCTGTATCCGGATCTGATGACCGACTTAGACCCAGATGCTATCTTCACCCAGTGGATGAAGTATCAGGGATTTGAACCAAATGCACCTCATTACTATCACGTACCTGCACAGGTTTAATAACCATGAGGGCGGATAATAACCAGGAAAAAAGAGATTTAGCAGGTGATTATCTGCGAAGAGCCAGGAGAAAGAATATTCTCCTGGCTGTTCTTCTATTAGTGTTAGTGGCAGCATCTGTATGGGCCGCCTGCCTGGGGGTAGCTCAGCTGACACCAGACCGTATGATCATAACATGGCTTCCTTCTTTTAGCGGAATGTTTGAAGGAGTAACGCCACTGGATGCAAAAGAGCAGAATGTGCTCCTTATGCTCCGTCTTCCAAGGATCGTGGCAGCGGTGATCGCAGGAGCAGGACTGGGGATCGCAGGTTCCGGCATGCAGGCGATCACAGGAAATCCAATGGCCAGTCCTTTTACTACCGGTCTTTCCAGCGCTGCAGCTTTTGGAGCAGCTCTTATGATCCTCTTTGGGGGATTTCCTATATGGATGCAGAAGGGCGCGACTGTAGCAGCTGCTTTTGCCATGTCTGTAATCTGTGCTATTGTTGTTTATACAGTGGCAAGCTACAAACAGCTTCGACCGGAAGCGTTGGTACTGACAGGTATTGCCTTAAATTACCTGTTTAACGCTTTAAACTCCACCATGCAGTTTGTGGCAAACGAGCAGCAGCTCCCGGCTATTGTACACTGGTCTTTTGGAAGCCTTACAGCAGTGACCTGGTCCGATATTGGGATCATGTTTTTCTTTTTTGCAGTATCATTTCCGGTATTTATGAGCCAGGCGTGGGCATTTAACCTGTTAGACAACGGAGGAGACGAAACTGCAAGAGCTTTAGGTGTGAATGTAAAGCGCACCAGGCTGCTCTGCGGCGGTGCGGTAACTCTGCTTACTGCATCTGTAGTCAGCTTTACCGGTATCATCGGTTTCGTTGGCCTGGTAGCGCCTCATATGGCCCGTATGCTCATTGGCGGCGATTACCGTCATCTGTTGTCATATTCCGCAGTGACAGGAGCATTTCTGGTACTGGCAGCAGATACACTGGGAAGAAATGCTTTTTCACCCACTACTGTGCCGGTGGGCATCGTGGTTTCCTATGTAGGTGTTCCATTGTTCCTGTACCTCATCCTTCGTGAAAGGAGGAAGAGCCTGTAATGGAAGAGAAAAATGTAATTGTAAATGAAACTGTAATGGAAAATATGGCACCAAATGACCTGGAAGTTTCCGGCATCCAGTTTCACTATGGCAAACGGGAGATCTTAAAAGGAACCGGCTTCCAGGCTAAACGTGGGGAAGTCTGCCTGCTGTTAGGTGCCAACGGAGCGGGAAAATCCACATTATTAAAATGCATCAACGGCCTTTTAAAAGCCTCTGATGGAACCGTAAAATGGCTGGGAAAGGATACGGAGCCTCTTTCCCTCCGGGAAAAGGCAAAGATCTTCGGCTATGTTCCCCAGAACACACAGGCTGGTTTAAACCTTACCGTTATGGAGACCGTCATTTCCGGCCGTCTTCCTTTTTCTGGTGGAAAAACAGGAAAAGAAGATGTGGAGAAAAGTGCCCAGGTGTTGGAACAGTTTGGATTGTCTGACTATGCGTTCCGCCAGATGGGCCAGTTAAGCGGTGGCGAGCGCCAGAGGATCCTCATTGCCAGAGCTCTTGCAGGAGATCCACAGGTGCTGCTTTTGGATGAACCTACTAGCAGCCTGGACCTGCGTTATCAGTATGAGGTTATGGAACTTCTGGTAAAAGTAAGCCGGGAAAAGAACCTGGCAGTAGTAGCCGTGATCCATGACTTAAACCTGGCTCTTGACTTTGCAGATCGGGTAGCTCTGCTTTATGACGGCCATGTGCTGGCAGAAGGCGCTACCAAAGAGGTGATCACACCGGAGC
>CAVDQU010000206.1:0-4067 GCA_963611035.1 Agathobaculum sp. | reverse complement strand
GCGTACGCGGTGCGTACGTTGATGAAATTCGGGTGCGACTGACGGAAAATCGGCCACAAAGACAGGTGCAGGAAAGACTCCGAGAGAACATTCTGATGTCCTTTCATGTATACAACATTATAGTCAACCTTTGTAAATATTGCAATGTTTTTATACGCATACATCTTTTGAATTAAGTAAAAACACACATTATATTTTTTTATAAGCCTGAATTTTTTTGTGCCTTTGTAATATTTTCCGCAAAGATTGGAACCTGTTTTTAACATAACATATTCAAAATTATAAAACTATTAACTGCTTTATACTTTCTCCAGCGTTTCCAAAAGATATTCCTTCGTATTCTTCTTTGGCTCTTCCAAAACCAGCTCCAGAAAATGGTGCAGCGTCTGCCCCACTTCTTTTCCCGGCTTCATTCCGGCTTTTATCAGGTCATTTCCAGTAACAGCAAGCATTTTTAAGGAAATGCAGTCGCCATCTGCGCGGATCTCATCCCGCAGTGCGCAGATCTTCTCTAGCTGCTTTACTGCCGCACTTTTGCTTTCCTTATCTGCCGCCTTTGCCAGACACAGCTTGATATTTAACAGATCATCAAACAGTTCCGGCTCCATCTGGCTCATGACTTTCCGGATCTGGGATTTGCTTTCGATACCTGGAACAAAATTCGGTTCCACTTCCCCGCAAATGGACCTTTCGATCCACCCGGTCAACACTTTCACCTGGTAAATGGTATCATTATCCAGTTTCAGATCCCGTAAAATCCGCACTGCCTGCTCCGGTGTTCCTTTCCGTAAAAACAAAGCCCAGCGAAGGGCCTTTTTAGCAGGAACAGCAATGGGCATATCCCCGAATATTTCTCCCATTTTATGAAATGTTTCCGAAACATAGGGACTGATGCCTGTTTCATACACCAGCTTCATGGTCTGTGGCCGGTCACTTAAAAGCAGCTTGGTCAGTTCCACCTGGATCCGTTCCTTGCTTACATGGATCAGGTTAGGAGCAATCTCTGTGATCGCCTGTCGCGTAGCATCCTCGATCTCAAATCCCAGCTGAGCAGAAAAACGGATGGCACGCAGGATACGCAGAGCATCTTCTGTAAAACGTTCTGTTGGATTTCCAACGCATCGGATCACTTTCCGGTCAATATCTTCTCTGCCGCCGAAAATATCCACCAGACCCGTATTGTGATTATAAGCCATGGCATTAATAGTAAAGTCACGGCGCTTTAAATCTTCTTCAAGAGAAGGGGTAAAAGTAACAGTATCCGGGTGACGGCCATCTGTATAATCGCCGTCCACCCGGAACGTAGTCACCTCATATCCCTCTTTTCCAACCATAATGGTCACAGTACCATGTTGTATGCCTGTATCCAGTGTCCTGTTAAAGAGAGCCTTCACCTGCTCCGGTCTGGCACTGGTAGTAATGTCCCAGTCTCCCGGCTCTCTTTTCAGGATCATGTCCCGGACACAGCCGCCTACTACATAGGCCTCGTAACCATGTTCATTTAACCTGTCAATGATCATTCTTGCAGGTTCCGGGATATTCATTTTCATATTAATATGCACGGCCCCAGTAAACCATCTTCTTAGCTGGCTTTCCGCAGCATACGCACTTGTCAGACAGAGTTTCCTGCTCAAATGGCATGCATCTGGAGGTTGCGCCGGTTACTTCCTTGATTTTGTCTTCGCATTCCTGGCATCCGCACCACATAGCCTTTACGAAACCTGGCTTTGTGTTAATGGTCTCAACAAACTCATCCCAGCCTAAAGCGGTATAAGTATGGGCATCTCTGTGCTTTCTTGCCTTCTCTAACATGTCATTCTGGATGGTATCAAGCAGTTCTGCTGCCTTTGCTTCTAACTCGTCCAGGGAAACAACGGTCTTTTCGTGGGTATCGCGGCGAACCAGAACAGCCTGGTTGTTTTCCATATCCTTTGGTCCGATCTCTACTCTTAACGGGATACCACGCATCTCGCAGTCAGCAAATTTCCAGCCCGGGCTCTTGTCGCTGTCGTCTACCTTTACAGAGAAGCCGGACTTGATCAGACGGTCTCTTAACTCAAATGCCTTGTCTAATACGCCTTCCTTCCTCTGCTGGATCGGAACTACCATGATCTGTACAGGAGCAATTCTTGGAGGCAGTACCAGACCATTGTCATCACCATGTACCATGATGATAGCGCCGATCATACGTGTTGTCATACCCCAGGAAGTCTGGTAAACATGCTTTAATGTGTTGTCTTTATCTGTAAACTGGATGTCAAATGCCTTTGCAAAGCCGTCACCGAAGTTGTGGCTGGTACCGGACTGTAAGGCCTTACCGTCATGCATCAGGGACTCAATGGTATAAGTAGCCTCAGCGCCTGCAAATTTCTCCTTGTCAGTCTTCTGTCCCCTGATAACCGGGATCGCTAAAACCTGCTCGCAGAAATCAGCGTATACATTTAACATCAGGATGGTACGTGCCTCTGCTTCTTCAGCAGTTGCATGAGCAGTATGTCCTTCCTGCCATAAAAACTCTCTGGAACGAAGGAACGGGCGTGTTGTTTTCTCCCAGCGAACTACGGAGCACCACTGGTTGTATACCTTTGGAAGGTCGCGGTAAGAATGGATGTCTCTTGCATAGAAATCGCAGAACAGAGTCTCAGAAGTAGGTCTTACGCAAAGTCTTTCCTGAAGTGGCTCTAATCCGCCATGAGTTACCCATGCAACTTCCGGTGCGAAACCTTCTACATGATCTTTTTCCTTCTCTAACAGGCTTTCTGGAATGAAAATAGGCATGTACACGTTCTGTACACCTGTTTCTTTAAATCTGCGGTCCAGTTCTTTCTGGATGTTCTCCCAGATCGCATATCCAGCTGGCTTGATGACCATACAGCCCTTTACGCTTGCATAATCGCACAGCTCTGCTTTTTTAACCACATCTGTATACCACTGGGCAAAGTCAGTGTCCATGGATGTGATCGCTTCTACCATTTTTTTGTTGTCTGCCATGATTTTTCTCCTTTTATATTCTTTAAAACATGTACTCTCGGAACCTTTTTGTGCTTGATTTTGCGAGTACATAAAACCAAAAAGAGCCACCCGATCCCATGCATCAACTTACTGCAAGGGACCGAATGACTCGGCGGTACCACCCTTCTTAGTTTCTGCAAAAAATATTGGAGCAAAAGATATTTTGCCTCTGCAGAAACCCTCTTGTTTATCCCATAACGCGGGAAACACGCTGCATTTATCATACAGAGCTCCAGGGCAGGTTAGGTCATGCTTTCGTAAGGAACTTCCACCAGTGTTCCTCTCTCTGTAACGGGCTTTCTGACTTAATAATCCCCTTCAACGCCTTTTTTCATGGAATTTCATAGATCCTCTTTGATTTTCGTCGTTTCCTTTCGATTTTACGTCAGAACGGGATTTTTGTCAATGGTCCGGGAACCTGTTGTTTGAGCTGTTATTCCGGCTGTTATCCTGACTGAACTGTTCCACCATGTCCTCAATCAGCAGTAACCCCAATGGTCCTAAAAACAGCCCCGCTATCCCAAACAATTTCAGCCCTGCATACACTGCCCCCAGTGTCTCAAAAGGTGAAAGTCCCATCTGCCCGCTCATAAGATGCACCTCCAGGAACTGTCGCATAAAAGTGCAGATCAGATATAAACCAGTTAAGAGCAACGCTATCTTCCAGTTTCCCATTGCGACCTCAATGACCGCCCATGGCACCAACACTGTTCCTGTTCCCAGCACGGGAAAGGCATCCATGATCCCGATCCCCATTCCCACAAGCACAGGACATGGGTTTCCCACCAGAAACATTCCCAGTGTACATAAAAATGAAGTAAGTAAAAATATGATCCCCTGGCTCTTAAACCACACTTTCCCGGTACTTACCAGACGGTCCCCGATCAGGCGCAGCTCCCGGCTGAAAGCAGACCGGTCCCGCCGTTCTTTTAATTCTTCCATTTCCTGTAAGCTTAAAATAGCGCTGCAGAAAGAAAACAGACTTATAAATCCAATGCGACCTATAATTCCAGCTGTATAATAAGATCCCGCCATGAAAGACGGCACGGATTTTT
>CAVDQU010000205.1:0-4126 GCA_963611035.1 Agathobaculum sp. | reverse complement strand
AACTGGCAAAGAAAAAACAGGAGTGGAATAAGCAGAAATAACAGAACTAAATCTTCTGGAAAATGAAAAATAATGTAAAGTGATATAAAAATCCCGCTGCATTTGGATAGAGGTCCAGGCAGCGGGATTTTTATATTCTCCAGTTAATGTTCATCCCCCGGTTTACCGAGGGAATGAATGGATCTCATATTTATTCTACAGTAACAGATTTAGCCAGGTTCCTTGGCTGGTCTACATCCAGGTTCTTTCCAACAGATGCATAATATGCGATCAGCTGTAAGATCGCTGCGATAGGGAATACGGTAAAGCTGTCCGCAATATCAGGGATACGGATCTGTACATCAGCAATATCATCTTCGATCACGGTAGATTCCTTTACAAGAAGGATCACAAAAGCTCCTCTGGCCTTTACTTCACGGACATTGGAAATGGTCTTTGCAAAAATATGCTCCTGGGTAGCAATAGCGATCACAGGTACCTGCTCAGAAATAAGGGCAATGGTTCCATGCTTTAATTCACCGGCTGCATATGCTTCTGCGTGGATGTAGGAGATCTCTTTTAACTTTAAAGCTCCCTCTAAAGAGAAGGCATAGTCCAGACCTCTTCCTATAAAGAAAGCATCATTCTTGGAAATGATATGGTTTACAATTTTCTTGATCTCATTCCTGCGTCCGATCATGGTCTCCATAGCAGGAATGGCATCTAACAGTTCCTTCATAAAGTTCTCTGCCTGCACAGGGCTGTATACGCCTCTTACAAGGGCCATACGGCAATAGATCAGGTACAGGGCAGCTAACTGTACAGAATAGGCCTTGGTGCTGGCTACGGCGATCTCAGGACCTGCATGGGTATAGAGTACATAATCGCTTTCTCTTGCGATGGTAGATCCTTTTACATTGACAACCGCCAGTACCGGCGCATGGTAAGACTGGGCCAGACGCATAGCTGCTAGGGTATCAATGGTCTCACCGGACTGGGAGATCACGATCACCAGTGTTTTCTCATCAATAAGAGGTGTCTCATAACGGAATTCAGAGGCAATGGAAACAGTGACCGGGATACGGATACCTGGCTCGATGAGAGCTCTTGCAACCATTCCTGCATGCATGGCTGTTCCGCAAGCGATCACATGGATGCGGCTGCAGTCTTTTAAAATAGAATCCGGAATACCGTCATCAGTCAGATCCGGCAGTCCCTTGCTTAAACGTGGGAGAATGGTATTTTTTAATGCATCCGGCTGTTCATGGATCTCTTTTAACATAAAATGTGGGAAACCATTTTTCATAGCTGCATCCACATTCCAGTTTACTTCCATCATATCCGGCTCTACACGGTTTAATTCCATATCGTAAACACGGACTTTGTAAGGAGTTAAACGGACGATCATTCCCTCTGGTACAACAAAATATTCTCTTGTATAAGCGATCAGGGCAGTAAGGTCTGATGCGATCATAGCTCCTGAGTGTGTGTAAGCAGCTACAAGAGGGCTTACATTGCGCACTGCATAAATCTCGCCTGGACGGTCCTCAAACATAATACAGAAGCCGTAGGATCCCTGCAATTCCTTTACAAAATGGCGGATGGACAGAAGAGGATCATGGTCCATGCGCTCATAAAGGGCATTTAACACGCCTGCAGCCACTTCGCTGTCTGTCTGTGAGATCAGCTGTCCCTCTAAGGCATATTCTTCTGTAAGCTGATGATAGTTTTCAATGATACCGTTATGGATCAGTGTGACCAGTCCCTGACGGTGTGGATGGGCATTTTCTGTTGTAACGCCGCCATGGGTCGCCCAGCGTGTATGACCGATGCCGCAGTGGGAAGAGCAGTCGCTTTCCTGTTTTACAAGTTCTTTTAAAGCAGCCACTTTTCCAACAGTCTTGATCAGATGCACATTTGAATCATTTCCAAAATAAGCGATACCGGCGCTGTCATAACCTCTGTATTCCAGACCTGCAAGTCCATTTAAAAGTATGTTTTCTGCCTCAAGAGGCCCTGTATATCCAATAATTCCGCACATAAAATATAAATCCTTTCCCAGACCAGTTCAAAACACCCGCCAAACGGGTACACAAAGAAAAGGGATATGATCCCCCTGGTATATAACTGGCTGATTTCTATTTTTTATTTTCTGATCTGTCCGGTTATACCAGCTTTGTTTTGCAGTTACCCACATATTTTTCCGGTATAAAACACGCCCGGACTGCATGGGAGAGCACCCGCCGAATATGTTCGATTCTCTCTCCACCTCGTTAACCTGTTCCAGCAGTAAGCTTTCTTACTGTTCACGACCCGGCCCAGGTGCATGGCGCTATAGCTTTGCTATTTTTATCTGTTTCCTCCTAAAACAAATCCAGTTTATTATATCTCATGTCTATAATATGCGTCAACTCTTAATTTTGCTGCCAGTTCAGGGTTATTGCTTAATGTTTCTGTAAGACTTTCACACTGTATTTTGAGAAAATGGTGTGCTATAATCATGTTTGGTTTGAAAATAAAAAATATAAAATTATGAGGTAATGTCATGCGATTACATGAAAATAATAATGAAGATGACGAGCTGCAGCGTCTGCGGGCCCGCAGACAGGGAACAGGGCGGAGCAGACGTCCTGCATCCAGAGCTGCAAAGCATGCGCCTTCCAGAACAGAATATAAAACAGCGGTAAGACAGTCAAGGACCGTAGATCATACATATGATGAGGACTATTACGAAGAAGAGGATTATGATTATAATAACGATAGAGAAACTGCGAAACACAATACAGATCATGATCGTTTAGAAGTCCCTTTTGAAAATGAAAACCGGCGAAGCCGCAGAGTAAGCTCTGCAGGTTCCTATGAGCCAGAACGGACAGCTGCAGCCCCACTTGAAAATGGTTTTAGTAATAGTTTCAGTGGTTCTGGATCCAACAATTCCAATCGTTCCAGACGCCCATCCAGAAAACGTAAAAAAATAAAGTGGCCGGCGATCCTTTTGAGCCTCCTTGCTGCGATCTGTGTCTACGGCGGATGGACCTTTATCCACAGGGCCACTGGCTACTGGAATATTGCAGTATTCGGCGTAGACAGCCGTGATGGAAATACTAAGAACGCACTAGCTGACGTCCAGGTAATCTGCAGCATCAACCAGGAGACCGGTGATATAAAGCTGGTGAGCGTTTACCGTGATACCTATTTAAAGATCGATTCCAAGGGAACCTACCACAAGATCAATGAAGCTTATTTTAAAGGCGGCCATAAACAGGCTGTATCTGCCCTGGAAGAAAATCTGGATCTGAAGATCGACGATTACGCCACCTTTAACTGGAAAGCAGTAGCACAGGCTATTAATGTTTTGGGCGGTGTAGATATTGATATTACGCAGCCGGAATTTAAGTACATCAATGCATTTATCACTGAAACTGTTAATTCCACAGGCATTGGTTCCACCCAGTTAGCCAGTGCAGGCCCAAACCATTTAGACGGAGTTCAGGCAGTTGCTTACTGCAGACTGCGTCTCATGGATACGGATTTCCAGCGTACAGAGCGTCAGAGAAAAGTCATTTCCCTGGCTCTTGAAAAGGCAAAGCAGGCAGATCTGGCAACCCGTACTAATCTGGTAAAGGCGATCCTACCACAGATCTTAACCAGTATCGGAGTGGATGATGTTTTACCTCTTGCAAAGAATATAAGCAAGTACCATATCGGAGAAACTGCCGGATTCCCATTTGCACAGAAAACAAAGAAAATGGGAAAAATGGACTGCGTTATCCCGGTTACACTGGAAAGCAATGTAACCACACTGCATCAGTTTCTCTACGGAGAAGATACTTTATATAGTCCTTCCTCCGCTGTAAAGAAGATCAGTGACCATATTGCAGAGGAGTCCGGTTTCTATGAAGGCGGAAAAGCTGCTCCAACTTCCTCCGGTTCTGGAAAATCAGAAGGAAAGAAGAACCAGTCATCTGAAAATAATAATGCCCCTGCACAGACTGCTGCAGAAACTGTCCCGGAAAGTTCTGAGGCAGAGGAAAGCATTGACGAGACCAGTGAAGCAACCGATGAGACCGAAGCAGAAGAGAGCACTGCAGCTATTATTGAGAAACTGGATGAATCTAAAACCGAAAAAGAGACAAACAGCCCATCC
>CAVDQU010000204.1:0-4136 GCA_963611035.1 Agathobaculum sp. | reverse complement strand
GTTCCATAATGATATCTACAGCGCCCTCTGCCCCCACAGCACTGCTGTTGATACACATATCATAGCTTCTTGGGTCGCCCCATTTCTTGTTGGAGTAATAATTGTAGTAGCTGGATCTTCTCTTGTCGGTCTTGATCATCAGGTCTTTAGCTTTAGCTTCGTCCACTTTATAAAGTTCACTGACACGTTTGATCTTGTCTTCTTCATCGCCGGTGATAAATACGCTGACTACATTTGGATAATCTTCCAGAGCATAGTCTGCGCAGCGTCCGATGATAACACAGGAAGCTTCATCTGCCAGCTTTTTAATGGTGTCAAACTGGGCAAGGAAGATCTTGTGATTAATAGGCATATCAGAGTAGCCTGTTGATGTGTAACCCATAGAATAGGAATCCATTACCAGAGAATAAAGAAAACTGCTGGTAGGGCGTTCGTCATGCTTTTCAAATAATTCTTCACAAAGTCCGCTGTGTTTTGCAGCCTGAGCAAGAAGTTCTTTGTCATAACACTTTACACCTAATTTCTCTGCAAGCATTTCCCCGATCTTTTTGCCGCCGCTTCCGCTCTGTCTTCCGATGGTAATAATAAGATTTCCTGACATAAAACCTACCCCTTTCCGTTCCGCATCTGATGTCCGTATCATTCGCTTTTTTAGATCATTTCATCAAATCTTTCTGTTGATACCTATATTATAACTCAAAATTTCGGAAAAGTATATAGAAATATAAAAATGTCCGACAAATGTCGGACAAAAAGGTTATTCCGGTAATGTATTCAAAAGCTTTGTAAAATATTCGGGGAGAGGTGCAGTAAATTCCATGTACTCTCCCGTTCTTGGGTGGATAAATCCTAAGATACCTGCATGAAGCGTCTGACCCTGAAGCTCGGGAATGGGACATTTTCCAGGTCCATAGACCAGATCTCCTAATAAAGGATGGCCGATACTTGCCATATGCACGCGGATCTGATGGGTACGGCCGGTCTCCAGTCTGCACTCTACGTGGGTATACTGGCGGAAACGTTTTAAGACCTTATAATGGGTCACGGCGCTTTTACCGTTGCTATAATTAATGCTCATTTTCTTCCGGTCTGTAGGATGACGCCCAATCGGGCCTTCAATGGTACCTGTATCCTCTTTTAATACCCCGTGGACAATGGCCTGATACCGTCTGGTAATGGAATGTTCCTTTAACTGGGCGGCAATACAGTTGTGGGCCATGTCGTTTTTGCAGGCAATGATCACGCCGGTAGTATCCATATCAATGCGGTGGACGATCCCCGGACGCATAACGCCGTTGATCCCGGAAAGCTGGTCCTTACAGTGATACATCAGTCCATTTACCAGTGTGTGGGAATAATGGCCTGCAGCCGGGTGGACCACCATGCCCTTTGGCTTGTTCACCAGGATCACATCCTGATCCTCATAAAGGATATCCAGATCCATATCTTCCGGTTCGATCTCCGGTTCCACTGCTTCCGGGATATCGAAAGAGATCACATCTCCTTCATCCACCTGATAACTGGCTTTGACCGGCTTGCCATCCACCAGTACCAGACCGCTTTTTAAAAGCTTCTGGATGTAGGATCGGCTTAACTGCTCATTGACAGTGGAAAGGTATTTGTCGATGCGCAGACCGCTGTCTGCTATTTCAGGGAAAAGTTCCTGTTTCACTGCTTTCCGCCTTTCTTTTTCATATTGAATACAGCCATATCTTCATCACTGTAATAGAACATGATAAGGAGCACCAGTCCAAAGGCCGCGCAGGTCACATAGCAGTCAGCTACATTGAAAATAGGGAAATTGATCAGTTTAAAGTAAAGAAAATCCACTACATAGCTCTGGGAGATACGATCGATCATATTTCCCACTGCACCAGATGCGATACCCATAAGGCATACGGCTAAAGGACGGTATTTCTTTCCGTCAGGCATACGCCATAACATATAGAGGACTGCTCCTAATACTACCACTGCGATCAGGAAGAAGAACAACTGCTTTTCCTGGAGCATTCCAAAGGCAGCACCACGGTTTTCAGAATAATAAAGCTCAAATACGCCTGGGATCAGTTCAAAAGGGGAATTGTCCTTTAAATGGGCTACAACCAGCCCTTTTGTCCACTGGTCAAGTCCCACAAGGATCACAAAGCCGATGATAAAGCGTATAAAGAGAGAACGTTTTTCTTTTGTCATGATCTGTCTCCTTTAACACCGCCATCAACCTGGCTGAATCCTTCTTTCATCTCTTCCTCTGTTACAGTACGGTCTACATAGGCATCTCCAACCGACTTTAAGAGAATGAATTTTACTACACCGGAATCCATTTTTTTATCATTTTTTGTAGTAGAATAAACGTCTTCCCATTTAAGACCATCTATAGTTACAGGAAGTCCAAAGCCTTCAAAGGTATCCCGGATATCCTTTACCTGGTCATCAGTAAGTGTGCTCCGTACAGCACAGATACGGGCTGCTGCAATACAGCCAAGACCTACGCAGTGACCATGGAAGGCAGTAAAGTTTTTAAGCTTTTCAATGGCATGTCCTAAGGTATGCCCAAAGTTTAAAAGAGCCCGCTCGCCCTGTTCCGTAGGATCGTTTTCTACCACCTGTTTCTTGATCTCATTGCTGCGAAATACCATATCTTCGCATACAGACAGATTTCTCTTTAAAATGGCTTCTTTGTTATCTTTTAACCACTGGTAATAAGAAGCGTCTTTAATCAGCCCGTGTTTGATCACTTCGCCCATACCAGAAGAAAACTGCTCCTCAGGAAGGCTTAAAAGGGTATTTAAGTTGGTATATACCAGTTTTGGCATGTGGAATGCACCTACCATGTTTTTATATGCGTCAAAGTCAACGCCGGTCTTTCCGCCGATGCTGGAATCTACCTGGGAAAGCAAGGTAGTTGGGATCTGGATAAAATCAATTCCCCTTAAATAAGTAGCAGCTGTAAAACCGCACATATCGCCAATGACGCCGCCGCCTAAAGCTGCCAGCATGTCTTTCCGGTCAAAATGCTCTAAAATCAGGTGCTCGTAGATTTTTTTTACAGTATCCAGATTTTTGTGTTCTTCTCCTGCTGGGAGGATAAAATAAGAAACTTTTTTGCAGCATTTACTTAAAAGCTCTTTTACCTCTTCCAGATATAAAGGAGCTACATGGGTATCTGTTACAATGCATATTTTATGTGCACCAAGATTGAATTTACTTACTTCTTCCTGGAGTTTATTAAAGGATGGTTCCATTACAATGTCATAGATGGGTTTCTGGTCTTTGTAAACATTCAAGCGTTTTGACATATCTTTCTCCTTAGGTCTATTTTTAGATAGAAAATCGGCAGACTCTTTAGGGGTCTGCCGCAAGCTTCTGTATTATAAATGGATATTCAGGCTGGACATGTCCATTCCTGAGGTAGCACCTGCTGACAGGATGTCCTGAAAATCACCGGACAGCTCAACAGAATCAGGTGTGGCGATAAAGATGTAGTTGGAAATCTTCTGGAGATTACCATTCATGGAATAGGTAGCGCCGGAAGTGAAATCGATGATCCGCTGAGCGGTTTCCATGTGGATCCCTTCCATGTTTAATACAACTGCCTTTCCGGAAAGAAGGTAATCACAGATATCTCTGGAATCATCCATGGAAGTTGGCTTGATCATGGTCACTTCCATGCTTCTTCTCATAGGAACTACTTTCGGGTTTGAACGGCCTAAAAATCTTGGCTTGTCCTGAGCTTCTGGCTCATCTTCCGGTTCTGTATTATTTCTCTTTGAGAAAAGCCCTTTTCTGGGAGCCTCATCTTCAAAGTCATCATCCAGGTAGTAATCGTCCTCATCATCTTCAGAACTTAACCGCATGGTATCCATTAACTTACCTAACAGACTCATTTTACTCTCTCCAATCCTCTTTTCATGCTGCTTTTACTGGGTAGCACCATATAGCCGGGCGCCGAAAATACCGGTTCCGACTCTTACCATGGTAGCGCCTTCTTCAATGGCAACCTGATAGTCTCCGGTCATGCCCATTGAAAGCACATCCATAGTAACATTATCAATGTTTTTCTTACCTATGTCAACAGCAAATTCATATAATTTTTTAAAAACTTCTCGATTTTCCTCTGGATTCTCTACAAAAGGCGC
>CAVDQU010000203.1:0-4144 GCA_963611035.1 Agathobaculum sp. | reverse complement strand
GCTTACATCCGGGTCATAATCCAGAGAGAGGACCTGGATGTCCGGGTAACATTCCCGCAGTTTCTTTACGATCCCTCTTCCCACTACATGGTTTGGCAGACAGCCAAAGGGCTGCAGGATCACAAAAGTGCGGCAGCCCTTTTCTGCGTGATGGATGATCTCACCAGGGATCAGGATGCCTTCTCCTGCATCAAATGTATGGGGGATAATGGGTTCGCTTTTCTTTGCCAGCTCCGGCAGTCTGCTGGCCGGGGTATAAAGCTCATGTTTCTTTGCGATCTTGTCTGCAGCTGCGTGGGCTGCCTCAAATACCTGGTTTGCTACATGATACCAGATCTTTTTGTCCATCGCCTTTTTCAGATGATAGGTACGGATCTGTTCATCCCTGCAAAAGTAGGTTTTCCGGATCACATCCGTCATTCTGGCTTCTATGATCTCAAACCCATTTTTTTCCAGATAACGCTCGATCTCATGGTTGGCTCCCGGGTGAAAGTTTAATAAATATTCTCCTACGATCAGAACCTGAGGCCATTTTATGCTTCTATCGTATTGTACTTCCTGCATACGGGAGATTGCTTTTTCAAAGCCGCGGTAAAGGCCGGTGAGACCATGGTTTTTAAGTCCCTGTACCACCAGATCCATAGCTTCCTCAAATGCACAGTCTGCGCTTCCTTCCACCCGCTCATAGGGCCGCATTTTCCGCAGCAGTTCCTCTAAAATATCGATCATGGGAAGAGCCGCCGCCAGACGGACTGCTGAAAACAGGTTCATCTTAAAACCTGGATGCAGATTGTGGTAATCTTCATTATCATTGGTCAAAATGGCCACTTCTGAATATCCGGCGTCATCTAAGGCTTTTCGCAGCAGCGCCCCATAATGGGTCAGGCGGCAGTCTCCAATATATTTTCCCATCCCAATAGCTGTTTTGGCTGGATCATACTGACCGCTTTCTAATGCTGCCAGCGCCTCTCCGATGACGATCTGGGCCGGGAAACAGATATCATTATGTACATATTTCTTTCCCAGACGGATAGCTTCTTCTCTTCCGATCTCCATTGGAACCGCCCGGATCCCCTGGGTAACAAGAGCCGCTGACATGATCCGGCAGAATGCGTGGGATGTGTTTGGTACAAGCACGGTGCGCATTTTACGGTCTTTCACTGTAAATTTTACGGGATACGGATCTGGAAGCTCACGGACATTTGCAGGTTCCAAAGTGGCTGCACTCTGATCCATTCCAGGTTCTGCTTTTTCTTTGTTTTTCTGTCCTGTCTCCTGCTCCAGTCCCCGTCTTCGGATATTAATAGTCTCAATAAAGGAACGCACACGGATCCGCAGCGGTCCCTGGACTTCGCTTTCATCCAGTTTCAGGATCAGAGGAGACTTTCCTGATATTTCCCGCATCAGCCGCTGGATCTCATCGGATAAATAGGCGTCATGTCCACAGCCAAAGCTGACCAGCTGCACATATTCCAGATTAGGATCTTTCGCAGCCATGATTGCTGATGCCAGCATACGTCCATGGAAGTTATTAACCACATCCAGACGGCTGCGGCTTAAGTCTATGTCCTCAATCCCCGGCAGAGAGTCTGCAGTCAGGACCGGGACACCAAATTCTGTCAGCATCTTTGGCAGTCCATGATTGATCAGGCCGTCATTCTGATAAGGTCTTGAAGCCAGGACCACCGCATACCGTCCGTCTTTACGCACCTGCTCCAGTACTTTCTTTCCAGCCTCTTTCAGCTTTCTGTGAAATTCCTCCATAGCGGCATTTCCGGCAGTGATCGCACTTTTCACTGTCTCGGAATCCATTTCAAAGCTGTTCTTCATATATTCCGTAAGCTGACGCACCTTGTCCTCTTCCCGGTTCCAGTAAAACAATGGCGCATCAAAAGGAATTCCCCACTGTTTCTCTGGTGGATCGGAATTTTTGATCACCAGGGGATAACCTTTGACTACCGCACACATGGATTCACTGGTTTTCTCCCGGTTTTCAGAAGGTATTTCCGCAATAGACGGCATAAAAATGCGGTCTACTTTTTTGCGTACCAGATCCCGGATATGTCCATGGACCAGCTTTGCCGGGAAGCATACGGTATCGGAGGTAACTGCGCTTAAGCCCTCTTCAAACATCTGATGGCTTCCAGCTGCAGAGATCTGTATCCGAAATCCCAGTTTTTTCCAGAAAGTCGTCCAAAAAGGCATATTTTCCCAGAACATCAGGACACGGGGGATGCCAATGGTAATATTTCGGTCTTCCCACTTTTCCTTATCTGTTAAATAATCTGCAAACAGCAGCTGTTCCCGCAGTTTGTAAAGATCCGGCACCTGGGCTCTTTTGGCGCCCGCTTCTCTGACTAAACTCTGCACATTTTTATCTTTCGGATCACCCAGGATCTCTCCCCGCTCACAGCGGTTATTGGTGATCCATGCGTTTCCATTGGAAAATGTGATGACCGCACGCTGGCAGTGATTGGTGCAAAATGGACATGGCACATTTGCTTCCTGTTTCCAGGTGAGAGACTCTAAGGCATCAAGGCCTATAAATTGGGGGACGGTATTCTTCGCGTCTTCCTTTGCCAAAAGCGCTGCTCCAATAGCTCCCATGATACCAGGATATGGCGCCCGGACCACCGGACGGCCTACATACTGCTCCAAAGCACAAAGCACTGCGTCATTTTCAAAAGTGCCGCCTTGGACTACGATCTTTTCTCCCAGAGAGTCCAGGTTAGACACACGGATCACTTTTGTAAATACATTTTCAATAATAGACCGGCAAAGTCCCGCCATAATATCTTCCGGTGATTTTCCATTTCGCTGCTCTGTTACAATGTTACTTGTCATAAATACAGTGCAGCGGCTTCCTAACTCTGCCGGAGCTTCCGATTCAAAGGCCTTCCCTGCAATTTCATTTGCAGAAATATGAAGAGTTGAGGCAAAGTTCTCCAAAAAGGAACCACAGCCGGAAGAACAGGCTTCATTGACCAGAATATTAGTAATAACACCATTCTCCAGCCAGATTGCTTTCATGTCCTGACCGCCGATATCCAGAAGAAAGGTTGCATCCGGCGTATATTTTGCAGTCGCCCGGGCATGTGCCACAGTTTCTACTGCATGAGTTTCCGCGGAAAATGCCCTTGAAAACAGCATTTCTCCGTATCCAGTAGTTCCCGCTGCAAGGATCTGCAGTTTGATCCCCATGGCTTTATACTTTTCCCGCATAGCGATCAGGGCTTCTTTTGCCACTCCCAGTGGATTTCCACGATTTGAGGCATAAAAAGAATCCAGAAGTTCTTCCTCTTCATCCATCAGAACAAATTTTGTAGTGGTACTGCCGGAATCGATCCCCAGATACGCCCGCAAAGTCTGACCTGCTTTCAGATCAGGCTTTTTAATCTGCTTTTTCTGATGACGCAGTAAAAATGCTTCCTTCTCTTCTTCACTCTTAAAAAATGGTTTGGCCTGCTTGGTATCTTTGCTCTTTAAAGCTTTTTCCTTTTCCCGTTTCTCCCGCACTGCACCGATCAACTGGATCAGTTCCTTTGCAGTAACCGGCTTGGATTCAGAAAAAAGCTGATCGGATGCCACAGCCGCTCCCCAGGCAATGAAAAGTTCCGGATGCTCCGGGCACAATATCTCTTCTGGTTTTAGATCCAGACGTTCTGCAAATACTCGGATCAGCGTAGGATTAAATGTCAGCGGACCGCCCTCAAATACCACTGGTTTATGAATGGTAAGTCCCTGGGCCAGTCCTCCTATAGTCTGCTTTGCAATGGCATGAAAAGAAGAAAGTGCCAAATCTTCTTTTTTAATTCCCTGATTTAAAAGGGGCTGTATGTCTGTTTTGGCATATACCCCGCAGCGGCCGGAAATATCGTAAACCGTAGTTCCTTTTGCTGCCAGTGCGTCAAACTGTTCTATGGGCGTTTTTAATAAAGAAGCGATCTCATCAATAAACGCACCCGTTCCTCCGGCACAGCTTCCATTCATGCGCATGTCAGAAACTTTTTGTTTCCCTGTATTCTGGTCTTTCTGGAAAAATATGATTTTAGCGTCCTGACCGCCAAGCTCGATAGCGGTTCCTACTTTCTGATACCTCTCTTTTAAAATAATGGAATTTGCCACTACTTCCTGTATGTAAGAT
>CAVDQU010000202.1:0-4148 GCA_963611035.1 Agathobaculum sp. | reverse complement strand
GATCTGCCTTGCGGCGCTTTAATTCCTCCATATCATTGCGGCGGAACTGAACGATGTGGGAATCAACCTTAGATGCAAATTCCTTACAGCTTTCCAGTGCAGCTAACTTTAAAGGTGCTACTGGAAGAGAGTCATTGAATACAAAATTATTAGCCATGAAAGCATACTCCTTTGTCCTATAATGGTCCTTAAATAGTCCTTTATCCTATTGTTTTATACCATTTTCCATGATACGGGTCAAGTATTCAGGAACATTTCCTTAAAAAATACAAGATCTAAGCCCTAAAAAGGCTCCCATATTGCCTCTTTCATTGCCAACCTTCCGATGGGAAAAGAGATATTCGTGGTTGCACATGGTACAGATATTGGTGGTATGGATATTTTCCGGCTTTACCCCGGCTTCCATGAAGATAATCTCATTGGCACGCCATAAATTTAACTGGTACTTGTCCGGGCGTTTTCCCGGAGCTATGATCTCATTATGCCACTGCAGCTTAAAGCTTTCCATAAAGGCCTCTGCCACCTCTTCTCCCACCTCAAAGCAGTCCTGGCAGATGCTCGGGCCGATGCAGGTGACCAGGTCTTTAGGATTGGTCCCAAAGGCTTTTTTCATAGCATTTATGGTACACTGCCCCATTCTGTTTACAGTGCCCCGCCAGCCGGAGTGGGAAAGGCCGATGGCTTTATTCTTCGGGTCCACAAAATACAGTGGCACACAGTCTGCATAAAAGGTTGCCAGTGTAAGGCCAGGTACATTGGTGATCAGGCCGTCCACATCTGTGTAATCCCGCTCCCGCACTACGCCTTTTCCCGCATCTTCTTCTGTTACAAGACGCACATTGGTGGTATGGGTCTGTTTAGATGCCACCATACGGTCCCTGTCAACGCCTAAAGCTTTTGCCATACGGGTATAGTTCTCCAGCACATCTGCCGGATCATCCCCCTTGTTCCAGGCAAAGTTCATGGTAGCATATTTCCCTTTGCTTGCGCCGCCTAAACGGGTGGAAAAGCCATTTACCGCAAGACCAGTCTCTTCCAGTGCGTCAAAGGAAAGATAGGGAACCCCATTTTCTTCCCTTTGTGTAAATACATGATCTTCATTTTTATAGTTCCACGGGATCATCTGTCTGCCTCTTTTCTATAAATTTGTAAATCTGTCAATAAAGTCTATATAAAGATACTTTGGTTAAAAAGCATTTCGTATCAGCCGTATATTACCTCCGGTTATGCCTACCACATCAAAACGGCAGGGCGTATTTTCCGGATAACCATAGCGGCATAAATAAAATAAAGCCGTACGCCGTATTTTTTCCTGTTTGCGAAGATCCACTGCCTCAAAAGGAGAGCCACAGGAGGTCCCGGACCGGTATTTTACCTCTGTAAATACCAGTTCTTTTCCTTCCCTGCACACCAGGTCGATCTCTCCCTGTCTGCACCGGAAGTTTTTCTCCAAAATGCGAAATCCCTGTTTTTGCAAAAAAGCAGCCGCTGCTTCTTCGTAACGGCTGCCAACTTCTCTTTTATTCATCAAATTCTTATAGTTCCCCTATACCTCTGCAAAATGACCGATAAAGCTTCTTCTGTGGATAGGGCATGGGCCAAATGCCTTTAATGCCTCAATATGAGCCTTTGTGCCATATCCTTTGTGCTTTCCAAAACCATACTCCGGATAGATCTCATCGTATTCCATCATCATATGGTCCCTGGTAACTTTGGCTAAAATACTGGCTGCAGCAATAGATACACTTTTGGCATCGCCCTTTACAATGGGGATCTGAGGGATCTCCACTCCTGGAATAGTCACAGCGTCGTTTAACAAAAGCCCTGGCTGTACTCCAAGTCCCTTAATAGCCCCTCTCATAGCCTCATAAGTAGCCTGCAGGATATTGATCTCATCGATCCGCTGTGGCATGGCAATGCCTACGCACCAGGCAACAGCCTTTTCCTTGATCTCTAAAAACAACTCTTCCCTGCGCTTTTCAGAAAGCTTTTTAGAATCATTGAGATACAAGATCTGACAGTCTTTTGGAAGGATCACCGCTCCTGCTGCTACAGGACCTGCCAAAGGTCCTCTTCCCGCCTCGTCAATGCCGCAAATCAGCTCGTACTGGGCATTCTCTTTTTCATAGGCCTTCATCTCTTCCAGTCTTAAAAGCTCTTTTTCCAGTTTTTCCCCTTTTAACTCTCTGGCCATTTATTTCACCTTGATCCTGTCTTTGTAATCTTCTGCCTTCTCCAGGCTGATGCGGCCTAATTTTCCTCCACGGAAGTCATCTAAAAGCAGGGCAGAGGCTCTTGCAAGGTCTAATTCCCCGCCTTTCATCAGACAGGCACGGCTTCTTGCGATCTCTTCTAAGACTTTTACACGGTCTTCTTCTACATTTTCAATGCCGAAACGGTCTTTTACCACCTGCGGATAGTCTTTCTCTAAAAGACTGATCAGTTCACAGGCCAGTTCGTCCTTATTTAAGATCTGATCATTAATAGAACCGATGAGCGCCAGATGCAGACCTACCTGCTGGTCCTCAAAACGGGGCCATAAGATACCAGGGGTATCTAAAAGCTCTAAAGTCTTATTTAAACGGATCCACTGGTTTCCCTTGGTAACGCCAGGCTTATTTCCTGTTTTAGCGCAGGCTTTTCCTGCAAAAGAATTGATAAACGTAGACTTTCCTACGTTGGGGATACCTACTACCATGGTACGGATGGGGCGGTTTAAAATGCCCCTGCGACGGTCCCTCTCGATTTTTTCCTTACATGCTTCCTGCTGTGCGGCCTGTACCTGCTTTAAGGTTCCCTTGTTGCGGGCGTCGATCTTTACTACGTGGATGCCCATATCCTCAAACATCTGAGCCCACTTGCGTGTCTCTGCCTCGTCTGCCAGGTCTGCCTTATTTAACAGGACCATTCTTGCCTTTCCTGCTGCAAGCTTGTCAATATCCGGGTTACGGCTGGAAAAAGGGACTCTGGCGTCCACCAACTCGATCACAAGATCGATGAGCTTGATGTCTTCCTGCATTGCCCTTCTTGCCTTGGTCATATGACCTGGATACCACTGTATATTCATATATATTAACTCCTTTTACGATACAAAGCCAAGGTTTAACAGCGGGAGCATGCGAAACCATACTTTGCCCAGTATCTGTTCTCTTTTTACATTTCCAATATTTGGAAAACGGCTGTCTTCACTGCTGCTGCGGTTATCACCCAAAAGAAAATACTCTTTTTCTCCCAGACGTACGGGATCTGCAGCTCTTCCTGCCAGAGATACTTCTCCCATCTTATCTTCTTTCAGGGCTTCCCCGTTAATGTAGATAAGACCATTTTGGATCTGTACCGTCTCTCCCGGAAGTCCGATGATCCGTTTTACATTTTTCTTTCCGTCTTCCCGTTCAAATACCACCACATCAAAGCGGCCCGGATCTCCTATTACATAGGTGATGCGGTTCATAAGCACCACATCCTGGGCACTTAACTGAGGCTGCATGGAATTGCCGGATATAAGGATCTGCTCTCCAAATCCATAAACTAGGAACCAGCCGCAGGCAATGGCTACTACGATATTTACCACCCATCTTACAGCCTTTCGCAGCCAGACTGTATCATCATTAATATAGAAATCCAAACTGTTACCCCCGTCTGTGCGTGCCTGTCTGCAACCTGTCTTTTGTGAGCTAAAAAGGGGCAATTTTCATTGCCCCTTTTTAATCATTCAAACTTAAATTATTTAACTAACTCTTTTACCTTAGCAGCCTTACCTACTCTGTCTCTTAAGTAGTTCAGTTTAGCTCTTCTTACTTTACCCTTACGAACAACTTCTACGTTGTCAACGCTTGGGGAATGTAATGGCCAGGTCTTTTCAACGCCGATACCGTTGGAGTTCTTTCTTACTGTGAAAGTCTCTCTAGCTCCGCCGTTCTGTCTCTTAATAACAGTTCCTTCGAAGATCTGGATTCTCTCGCGGTTACCCTCTTTAATCTTGTTGTATACCTTTACAGTATCACCAACATTAAAGCTAGGTACGGATTCTTTCAACTGTGCCGCTTCGATATTCTTAATAATTTCGTTCATGGTGTGAACCTCCTTTATCTATTGGATGTTCTTAATACCCTGTATCATAAATCCCGTTCATAATACTACAGTAACAG
>CAVDQU010000201.1:0-4228 GCA_963611035.1 Agathobaculum sp. | reverse complement strand
GTGTTAAAAGTGCTGTTTCAACCTCATGGCTGAACTGTAACGCAAAGTCATAATTTTTCTCAAAAAACGATTGACAATTGAGTTAGTTAGTGCTAATCTTATTCTCAGTTAGATAGATTAGTTTAGACTAACTACATAACGAAAATCTACATATAATACGGATAATACAAACAAAGCAGGTCAAAATATGACTAAAAGGCAGCGGATCAGGATATCCGTGGTGCTTAAAAGAAGGAGGAGACTTATGGCAGATCAGAAAGCGCAGATCATCGGAGAACTTCAGAAAAAAGGAAAAAGGATTACAGGACAGAGAAAGATCCTCTTGGACGTGATATTAGAAGGAAAATGGTCCAGCTGTAAGGAAATTTACTATATGGCCTCCAAAAAGGACCCAACCATCGGTCTGGCTACAGTTTACAGAATGGTAGGCGTATTAGAGGAAATGGGATTCTTAAGCAGAGGTTACAGATATTCTTATCCACTGGAAAATAAGATCAGCTAAGATAAGCACATAAAACAACCCAGGCTGCACGGCCATATCAGAAACGTGCAGCCTGGGTTTTCTTTATCCACACAGAAAACGCGCCAGAAGGCGCGTCCTGCATTCTATACGAATACTCCCCTAAAAAATTCTGTTTATAATCTCTGGCAAAACTCGATCCGTTCCTTATTTGGTCCCTGGATAATAAAGAAGCGTACTCCCCTTTCCCAGAAGTCAAGTGCTTCGATCCCGTTGCTTAAAACAGGAAGTTCCGCCTTTAAAACTTCTGCGTAGGCTTTTTCGATATCCAGGCAGTTTAAGGCAATGTGGTTAATGGCTCCGTCACACAGCGCTACTGGATCTTCGTAGGTCTCGATCACCAGATTTCCCAGCTGTAAGAAAGCTACATTCTGATCCTTTTCCGTCACACGGGTCCTTAAGATGACCTGAAAGCCCAGTCCCTCATAAAACTGGATGGTATGTCCAAGATCATTTGTAGGGATCCCAACATGCTGGATCCCGTCACAATAAGCACCAGGAGTCATATTACATCATCCTTTCCAATGCATTTTTAACATCTACCTTTAAAGCCTCAGCCCATTTTGCCCAGGTAAGAGCTTCTTTCTGTACCCTTACAGAACGGCTTGCAAAAGAGCTTTTTAAGATACTGTCAGCTAAAAGGGCAGAGGAAGCGTGATAGTCATCTTTCTCAGAATACTCTAAAGAAAGGGCCATGTCATGGTTTTCAGAGGTCTTTACCAGTATTTTCAGGTCCATATAGGTGCCGTTTAATTTCTGAAGATCAGCGGTGCCGAATGCATTATCTAACTGTTTGTCAAACTCCGCTCCAAAAGTTTCATCTGTAAGAGAACCACAGCTGTAAGAAGCAGCCATGCGGTACTGTCCTGGAACAGAAAGAGCAGCTTTTAAGGCTGAATAGCCCCCTTCTTTCACACCTGCGATCATCTGGAAACCCAGATCAGCGGGGAAATAGTCAGCGATCATTTCCGGCAGTTCTTTTGTAAGCATCTGGAAATAAGCAAATCCATGGGTCATATCGAGGCCATAGCTTAATTTCAGGTCAGGCATCACAATGATAATGCCCAGCTCATCTGCCAGGTCTTCTACAACTGTATGGCGCTGCCAAGCTGTGTGGTCGCAGCCCACAGGAGGAAGGAGCCACAAAACAGGATAAGAGCTTTTTTCATTATTTTCCACAGGTACAACAGCAGTCAGGGAATTGCATTCCGTAAGAGCAGCTGAATAAAAGTGGTCCAGTATGAGAGCCATGTTAGTTGCCTCCTTTCAGTGGAAGAGTGTCAAGGAAATGATGGATCCATTCATCCCAGAAGATCCACTCATGGACACCGGGACCTTCATGGTATTCATACTCATATGGATTGCCGGGAATGCCTTCAAAGGTCTTTTTGATCTCCATGGCAACTGGATAGCGGATATCTTCGGTACCCATAGCGTGGTATACCTTTGGAAGTACAGTGTTGTTCTTTGCAGTATCCTGGATCAGCTTTAAAATATCATATTCTGTTCCTGCAAGAGAATCGGAATCAGAGGTACCGTAAATGTCTTCGTTGCATTTCTTAAACATGTAGTCGCCGCCGCCCTTGTTCCTCCAAAGATGTTCCAAAGGAGCCACACCGCCGGTGGAAAGCATGCAGATCCGGCTGTATTTATCTGGATTGTGAAGACCTACCCACATAGCGCCGCCGCCGCCCATAGACAGTCCGGCAATATAATTATCTTCCCGTTTCCGGCTCATTTTCGGGAACAGTTTTCCGCAGAATTCCGGCAGTTCTTTTGAAATGTAGTCATAATAACGGGGGCCGTGTTTCATATTCATATAGCGGCTGTAGCTTACCTCCGGCATGATGACCATAAGGCCTAAAGGAGCTGCATAACGTTCGATAGAAGTACGGCGCATCCAGATGGTGTAATCATCACTGCGTCCGTGTAACAGCCACAAAACAGGAAAACTTTCTGCCTGCTCGCTTCCGGCAAGACCGATGCCCTGCATTTTCTGGGGCATGATCACACCGATCTTGGTGTCCATATTCAGGACTTTTGAATGGAAATTCACATGTAATAAAGCCAATGTATGTACCTCCTAACCTTTGACAGCACCTTCCATCATACCGGCAACGATCCGTTTCTGGAATAAGCAGTAAACAATGAAGATCGGCAGGATGGAAAGAAGCATAACTGCAAATACAATGGTGAAATTAGTAGAGTTCTCTGTACGGAATGAATACTGGTACAAAGTCAGTGTACGGTTTAAATTAGACTGGTTTAATACAAGGGATGGCATAAAATAGTCATTCCAGATCCACAGGGAGTTTTTGATAACAACTGTGGAGATAATAGGTTTCATGATGGGGCGGACGATCTTATAAAACACCTGGTTGGTAGTAGCTCCGTCAATGTAGGCAGCTTCTTCCAGATCTGTAGGCATGGAAGCCAGGTAGCCAACTAAAAGAAAGATACCTTCGCAGGTGGAGTTTGCAATGTAAAGAAGGATAGCTCCGGTCCTGTTAAGAAGACCGATGTTGCTCATTAACTTGACCATGGGAAGCATTTTAACCTGGAAAGGAATGAAAATGCCGGCTACCATGAAAAAGTAGAGGAAATTGTAAAAACGGGAACTGGATCTTCTGCGGGAGATGGCATAAGCACACATAGGCAGGAATAATACCATGGCGACGATTGCCACACCTGTGATGATCGCAGAGTTTTTCAGTGCGATGAAGTAATCTGGTCTCTTGAGAACATAGGTAAAGTTGTCAAATACCACACGTCTTGGAAGACCGAAGAAGTTGCTGAAAATGTCGCTCATATCCTTTAAGGAAGAAACTACGGTCAGGTAGAATGGGAAAAATACAAGGAGAGCGCCCAGAGTCAGCACTGCATAAACCAGAGCATGTAAGATTTTTCTTTTTTTCATGGGATACCTCCTGTTTTAATCGTAGATCTTCTTCTTATCAGTGAAGCGGATCTGGGCAATGGAAATAACTGCAATGATAACGGCAACGATCATAGCCTGGGAGATGGCATATCCGAACTTCATATCCTCGAAACCGATACGGTAAATGGAAAGAGTGATACTTTCTGTTGCACCTGCCGGTCCGCCGGAGGTCATTGCCATAATGTAATCGTAGATCATAAGTCCTTCTTTTAATACAAGGACGAAGATAATGCTTAAAATAGGCAGAATATAACGAAGAGTGATGTAATAGAAGCGTTGGCGTCCATTTGCACCGTCTACAATGGCTGCTTCAATGATCTCACCAGGGATGGTCTGTAAAGCGGAGATAACTAAAACTGTTGGAATTGCAACGCTTTTCCATACATTAGTGATCAGGATGCCGTAAATGGCTGTACTTCTGCCGGATAAGATGTTTTTCTGTAATGCTTCCATTCCAAGGGATTCCCCAAGACTGGGGATCCCCTGAAAGAAGATGTAGTTGAAGATCAGTCCGATGGTCAGCATACTGACGCAGGCCGGGAAGAAATAGATGGCTCTGAAACAGTTCTGGCCCCGGATCTTTGTGTTCATCAACAGTGCAAGTACAACAGACAGTAGCATCACGCAGATGATCAGCATTGCGGCGTAGCGAATATTAAATAAAACGGCTTTCTGAAAACGGTTGTCAGATAAGATCTTAATATAGTTTTTAAAGCCTACAAATTTATACTTCTTGCCGATACCGTTCCAGTTGGTAAAGCTGTAGTACA
>CAVDQU010000200.1:0-4255 GCA_963611035.1 Agathobaculum sp. | reverse complement strand
AGGGGTCAAAATACCTTTTGACCCCAACATCATAAAATATAGAAAGGAATGTGTTAGAAAAGGAGAAAAGGGATGAAGAAATGGTTTCGGCTCCCATTGCAGGAAAAACTAAAATATCTTACCTTTTCAGCCGGTGCGGTGGTCTTTCTGTCTATTGCAGCCAATATGCTGGTGGCTTTTTTTGGATTAGGAGGATTTGGCAGTATCTTAAAGGATAATTCCCAGAGCCTTGCTTTCTGGAGCGCTATGGACGAAGAAAGCGCAGCCTTTGATAAATATATCCAGGAGCGGTCAGATGAGAGTCTGGGGACGTTAAAAGAAAACACAAAGCATACCAGGCGGCTGTTAGGTGAGCTGCCTTTTGAATACAGGAAGATCGGAAAAGAGCGGTATGCCAGAACGTGGACACTGCGAAACCTTTATGAAAATTATGAGGTCCTTTTAAATGGACTTCTTGAAAAAGAGCATCTTACAGAAGAAGATATGCCGGAAGTTTATAAAATACGACGGATCCAGGAATATCTTACTTCTCAGGCGGGACAGCTAGAACAGCTGACAGTCCGGGGCGGCAGCCTTGAATATGAGCAGCAGCGGTATATGCTGACGGTAATACCGGCGTGCAGTCTGATATGCGGAATGGCTGCATTCTGGATGGTGCGCCAGTTAAACCGCTCAGCCAGCCGTTACATTGTAAAGCCTATTGTAGAACTGGCAGCGGACTCGGTGCGGATCGGGGAAAATGATTTTACAGGCCCGGATGTAGTGGCAGAGAGCGAAGATGAGATCAGCCGTCTGGTCCATGAATTCTGCCGGATGAAGGCGTCCACAAGGGAAAATATACGTAACATGGAAGAAAAACATGCCATGGAGCAGAAATTAAATGACATGCGTCTTCAGATGTTAAAGAGCCAGATCAATCCTCATTTCTTATTTAATACCTTAAATATGATCGCCAGTACGGCCCAGATCGAGGATGCAGCAGCGACAGAGAAGATGATCACGGCTTTAAGCCGCCTGTTCCGCTATAATTTAAAATCAGCGGGAGCAGTGATGCCTTTAGAGCGGGAACTTAAGATCATCCAGGATTATATGTATCTTCAGAAAATGCGTTTTGGCCAGAGAGTCCGCTATGACACAGATTGTGCACCGGAAACACTGGAAGTGTTAGTTCCTTCCTTTGTTTTGCAGCCTTTGGTGGAAAACTCCATCAAACATGGTATTTCCAAAGAAAGTAAAGGGGGCCGGATCTTTATAAGGACCTGGATGCATGGTGGAAAACTGTGGATCTCCGTTGCAGATACCGGTGTTGGCATGGAAGAAGAGCGGTTAGAGCAGATCAGGGCTGCGTTAAATGACGGTACGGAAAATGAGATCGGCATTGGCGTGGGAAATATCTACCGCAGAGTCCATGGAATGTATGAGGACGGAGAAATGCATATTTACAGCCATAAAGGGTGCGGAACAGCCGTGCAGCTGTCCTTTACACCAAAAGAGATTGGGGTAGACAGGAGGAAAAGTTATGTATCGTGTACTTTTGGCAGATGATGAACAGATCGAGCGTATGGCACTGGCCAGACGTCTCATGCGCCGTTTTGGGGATAGTTTGCAGATCAGTGAAGCCACTAATGGAAAAGAGGCAGTGGAATTATATCAGAAGGAACACAGCCAGATCATCATTATGGACATTTCCATGCCGGAATTAAACGGTGTGGAAGCGGCAGAGCAGATCCGCAGCATGGACGAGGACTGCATTATCGTATTTTTAACGGCTTATGACGAATTTTCCTATGCAAAACGTGCCATAGTAATACGAGCCCTTGATTATCTGTTAAAGCCCTGCGATGAGGAAGAATTGACGGCGGTCATGGAAGAGGCTATGCGGCTGACAGATAAAGCTGTTAAGGCGAAGGAAAATTCTTCTGATAGTGGGATGGAAAAAACAGAAGCAGAGAAAGAAGAGGAAAAAAGGAGAGAGCAGTGGCCCTGGAATCCGGATGCAGAACCGCCAAAGGATCCGGAAACAGAGCGGATGAACCAGGTGGCAGAGAATATACGTACCTATGTCCGGGAAAATTATATGAACGAGATCTCCATGCAGGATGCTGCAAGGCAGTTTAATTACTCAGATGCCTATTTCTGCAAGTTGTTTAAGCAGTGTTTTGACCAGAATTTTACCACTTATCTTACTAACTTGCGCATCAGTGAAGCAAAAAGACTGCTGAAAGATAAGAGTATCAGCGTGAAAGACGCGGGTATGAAGGTGGGATACTTTGATTCCAATTATTTTGCAAAAGTCTTTAAACGTGTAACAGGCATGATCCCATCGGAATACAGGGAAGCGAATTAATATAAAACTTAATATTAAACTTACTGCAAAACAGAATAAGCCTGTCATTGTACGTATTTTTGGACAAGATTTTACACCCCAATGACAAGGATTTACGGTACAAAGGAAGACCCTCAGGTTATATAATTGGTAAGGCGTTAATAAAGTGTTAATAAATTAACTCCTTCCTTAAAAACCTGGGGGATTTGTGTTTTTCAGGAAGAAAAATAGTTGCCAAGTGTATAAAGAGAGGAAAAATGATGGTGAAGAAATTAATGAAAAAACTGTCAGCCTGTGTGCTGGCTGCAGCCGTTGTAACTGGTCTTACCGGTTGCGGTTCTGTAACCTCCGGAAAGCGTATTGTCCGTATTTCCCATGCCCAGTCAGAAACACACCCGGAGCATCTGGGACTTCTGGCATTTAAGGAGTATGTTGAGGAGCGCTTAGGAGATAAGTATGAAGTTCAGATCTTCCCCAATGAGCTTCTTGGTTCCGCCCAGAAGGCCATTGAGCTGACCCAGACCGGAGCGATCGACTTTGTAGTAGCAGGTACTGCAAACCTGGAGACATTTGCAAGCATTTATGAGATCTTCAGTATGCCGTATCTGTTTGACTCTGAGGATGTTTACAAGTCTGTAATGCAGGATACGGATTACATGGAAAAAATCTATGAATCTACTGATGAGGCAGGTTTCCGTGTGGTTACCTGGTACAATGCAGGAACCAGAAATTTCTATGGAAAAAAGCCGATCAATACTCCGGATGATTTAAAGGGTATGAAGATCCGTGTACAGCAGAGCCCGGCCAGTGTTGCTATGGTAAATGCGTTCGGTGCAGCTGCAGCTCCTATGAGCTTTGGTGAGGTTTACACAGCGATCCAGCAGGGCGTTATCGACGGCGCTGAAAACAACGAACTGGCTTTAACCAACAACAAGCACGGCGAAGTTGCTAAGTATTATTCCTATAATAAGCATCAGATGGTACCGGATATGCTGGTTGCCAACTTAAAATTCTTAAAAGGTTTAAGCCCGGAAGAATATCAGGTATTTAAAGAGGCAGCTGCTGTTTCCACAGAAGTTGAGATGGCCGAGTGGGACAAGAGCATTGAAGAGGCAAAGGATATTGCAACCAACCAGATGGGCGTAGAATTTATTGATGTTGATGTAAACGCATTTAAGCAGAAGGTGCTTCCTCTTCACGAGAAGATGCTGCAGGAAAATCCGAAGATCGTGGATTTCTATAACCATATCCAGGAAGTAAACGAAAAAGCAAAGGGAGGACAGTAGGATGGAAACAATGCTGAAAATCAAAGCAGGTATTATGCGCGTTCTTAGTATCGTTATCATTTTCCTGTTTGCCTTTATGACCGTTATCGGTACTTACCAGATCGTAACCCGGTATTTCTTTAATAAGCCAAGTACCGTTTCAGAAGAACTTTTAACCTACAGCTTTACATGGATGGCTCTTTTAGCTTCTGCTTATGTGTTCGGAAAAAGAGACCACATGAGAATGGGTTTCTTAGCAGATAAGCTTACAGGTTCTGCAAGAAAAGTATTAGAGCTTTGCATTGACGCTTTAACCTTTTCTCTGGCAGCTGTTGTGCTGGTATATGGCGGTATTTCCATTACCAAGCTGACTATGATCCAGACTACCGCTTCCCTGCGTGTTCCTATGGGCTATATTTACGTGATCGTGCCGGTTACCGGTGTTCTGATCATGATCTTCAGTACCATGAACGCGATCCAGGTTTCAAAGAAAAGTTTTGATGAGAAGGGGGAAGTTAGATTATGAGTATAGCAGTTACCTGTGGCCTTATTATTCTGGTACTCCTTGTAATTATGCTTCTTGCAGGAGTTCCTATTGCAGTTGCTCTGGCAGTTTCTTCCATTGCAGCAATTCTCCCTGTTTTAAATACAGGCGCAGCGGTAC
>CAVDQU010000199.1:0-4257 GCA_963611035.1 Agathobaculum sp. | reverse complement strand
GGTATAACGATACTGTTGCCAGAATGAGTATTAGCAATATCATTTTGAATAATAACAGCAGGTCTTTCTTTTTGCATTTCACTTCCTATTCCGCAGCCAAAATTACAACGATATACCTGTCCCCTTTTTATAGAACGAAAGCTGGCATTCTGAGCGATAGAATCTAAATATAACTTTGTTTTTAGCCACTCCAACATTTTTTGCACATGTCCAAGCTCAATTTTCATTGCTATACCTCCGAATTAATATAGTTTAAATATATTATATCGAACAAATGTTCGATACGCAAGCGCCAAAAATATTTTTCACTATTTTCTTCTTTCTCGTATATCATATAGTATTCGATGTATTTTCGGAAACAGGAGGACATTTATGAAAAAGAAATATAGGTTGCTTTTGGCGGCTGCATTAGCGGGAGTGCTTGCTGTAGGCTGTCTGACGGGTTGTGAGAAAAAGGAAGGCGCTGTGAGCGGGAAAATGACGGCAGTGACGCTCAATGAAGTCGCCCACTCCATTTTCTATGCCCCACAATACGTCGCTATTGAGCTTGGCTATTTTGAGGAGGAAGGTATCGGCCTGACCCTGGTAAATGGTGCTGGTGCGGATAAGGTAATGACGGCCCTTATTTCCGGGGATGCCCAGATCGGCTTTATGGAATCGGAGGCAAGTATTTATGTAAGCCAGGAAGGCGCTGCTGATCCGGCTGTGAATTTTGCCCAGCTGACCCAGCGGGCGGGAAATTTCCTGGTAGGAAGAGAGGAGCAGCCGGATTTTAAATGGGAAAACCTGAAAGGTAAGAAAGTGCTGGGGGGAAGAGCCGGCGGCATGCCGCAAATGGTATTTGAATATATCTTAAAGAAACATGGCATTGACCCGAAAACGGACCTTGCCATTGATCAGAGCATCAGCTTCGGCCTGACGGCTGCAGCCTTTACGTCCGGAGATGCGGATTATACCGTAGAATTTGAACCTTTTGCAACCACGCTGGAAATGGAAAACTGCGGCGTCGTGGTAGCTTCTTTGGGCCGCGACTCCGGTTATGTGCCTTATACGGCTTACTGTGCAAAGAAAAGCTATATTGAAAAGAATCCGCAGGTGATCCAGAAATTCACTAACGCTATCCAGAAGGGACTGGATTACGTAAATTTCCATTCTGCATGGGAGATCGCAAAGACGATCCAGCCTCAGTTTAAAGATACGCCGGTGGAAAAGATCGCCGCCATCATAGACCGCTACAAATCCCAGGATACCTGGAAAGAGGATACTATTTTTGAGAAAGACAGCTTTGAGCTTCTGGAAAATATTTTAGAAGAGTCAGGAGAACTGAAAGAACGAGTACCATACGAAGATCTGGTACGTACAGATTTTTCAATGAATGCGGTTAAAAAATAAAAGATGAATGCAGGAATCAAGGTGTGGGGCGTTATAAATAAGCCCGCAGGTATCATATTTTTCGCAAAATTGTAAGGAATGGATGGGTGTGCAACAATATTGCAACAAATATTGAAATCGATTGCAAAGATCTCTTGACAAACCCATAAAAGAGGGCGTATGATAAAACCATCAGAGAAACAGGAGAGGGAATATGACGATCTACGACATCGCAAAGCAGGCAGGTGTATCTGCCAGTACCGTTTCTAGGGTCATCAACAATAAGCCTGGGATCAACGCCCAGACGCGTAAAAGGGTACAGAAATTACTAAATGAAAATCATTATACTCCCAACGAAGCAGCCAGAGGCCTGGTGATGCAGTCTTCCAAGATCATCGGTATCCTGATCGAGGATCTGCGGATCGAGCATCATACAGAATCCGCTTATGTGATCGAGCAGGAGATGACCGCTTTAGGTTATACCTGTATTACTTTGAGTACCGGACGAAGGGATGAGAAAAAGGCGGATTATATCCGCATCCTGGAGCAGAGAAGAGTGGACGGTGCCATTCTCATGGGTTCCATGTTTGAAACAGAAGCTGTGAAGAAGAGCATTGAGGAACACCTTCCGGATATCCCCATAGCTATTGTAAACGGCTACCTGGACCTGCCAAATGTTTACGGTGTTCTTATTGATGAAGAGCGGGGCGTAAAAGACTGTGCGGAACTGATGTTTAAGAAAGGAAAGAAACATCTGGTGATGGCAGTGGATTCCGACACACCTTCCAACCGGAACAAACAAAAAGGCTACATGAGGGCTATGATGGAACAGGGGATTGACAAAGAAGATATCCCGTTCTATACAGCAGTCAGCAAAGAATTTACCAATCTACGGGATGTGAGAGTTGCAGGAGCAAAGATCACAGAACAGATCCTTACAGAGCGGCTTGAAACAGATGGCATCATCTATACCACCGATCTGCTGGCAATAGGTGGTCTGGAAGCAGCCAAAAAGCTTGGAAAACGCATTCCAGAGGATCTTGCGATCATGGGGGTAGACAATACCATGTACGGTGAGATCGTTACCCCGAAGTTAAGCAGCCTGGACAACAAACTGGTGGAAGTCAGCCAGAATGCTTCAAGAGCTATTTTGGACGCTCTTGATAAAAAAGAAGTATCCCACAAGGTGATGCTTCTCACTGATATTAAAGAGAGAGAAACCACGTAATATCAATAAAGTAAAATGTAGTTGCTTATAGAACATGTATCTGACAGATTTTTCAGATACATGTTAACAAAAAGAAAGGGTTCTGCCAAAAGGACCTTTTTCTTTTAATAACATTGAAATCGATTGCGAAAAGCAAATCAAAAAGTATAAAAGATAAAGGAGAAAGAGATCATGAAGAGAGTGCCTTATGAGGTAATGGTAAGCGAATTTGAGAGAGTATTAACAAAGTACGGCTTTGAGCCAAAGGATGCAAAGGCTTCCGCAGAGCTGTTTGCACAGAACTCCATGGCTGGTGTATATTCTCACGGTTTAAACCGTTTCCCAAGAGTGGTTGAATACTTAAAGAAGGGCGAGATCGATCCAAAGGTAAAGGCTGAAAAGATCATGGGCTTTGGTGCTTTCGAGCGTTGGGATGGACATCGTGGTTTCGGACCTTTAAATGCAAAACTGGCTATGGACCGTGCAGTAGAGCTGGCAAAGGAATTTGGCATGGGTATCGTTGCACTGGGAAATAACAACCACTGGATGCGCGGCGGCAGCTACGGCTGGCAGGCAGCAGATCAGGGCTGCATCGGTATCTGCTGGTCCAACACCTGTCCGAACATGCCTGCATGGGGCGGTATGGATCGTAAGATCGGTAACAACCCACTGATCTTTGCAGTACCAAGAAGCAATGGCGAGCATGTAGTGATCGACTGTGCTGTATCCCAGTTCTCTTATGGAAAACTGGAAGACTGCCGCTTAAAGGGAGTGCAGCTGCCAGTACCAGGCGGTTATGATACCAAGGGCAATCTAACCACTGACCCAGGCGAGATCGAAAAGACCTGGCGTGTACTTCCAATGGGTTACTGGAAAGGAAGCGGTATTTCAATCGCTCTTGACCTGATCGCAACTGTACTTTCCAACGGAAACTCTGTACAGAAGATCGGAACCTTCGGTGATGAAGTTGGTCTGACCCAGATCATGATCGCTATCGACCCAAGCAAGGCAAACAGCGTAGAACTGACCGATGAGATCGTAAACAATATCGTAGCAGATGTAAAGAGCTCCGTTCCTGTAAAAGAAGGCGGAGAAGTTTACTACCCAGGCGAACTGGAACTGTTAAACATCAAGCAGAACAAAGAAGAAGGAATCCCAGTGATCGAAGAGAAGTGGGAAGAAGTACTCAACATGTAAGCATGCACAAAAAGCGCTGTAGAGCAACGAGAATTGCTTGGCAGCGCTGGATGCAGTTACTTTTGTGAATACAGAAAGTTTTGCAGGAGATGAAGGTGTAAATCAGGTGAAGGTAGACTTCCACGGTGAGGTAAAAGGCGGCGCTTACAGATTGCAGAATTTTGCTGCTGTGATCGGTCTTACTGCGGATGAGGATAATGTGACTATCAACGCTGACCGTGTGGGAACCTACGATGGAAAGAATTTAGAAGATTCCCTGACTTTTTCTGTAAAAGAAGAAGGGATCATTGATCTGAACGGATCTCCAGCACTTATGAAGGGGAAACAGGAAAAGAAAATAACCGTATTTCCATCACAGAAGGTGAAGATACCTTATTTACCATGAACGTGGAAAATACAGTGGATGAGCTGGAAAAAGGAAAATCTCTTCACGGAACCATTGACTCTGCGGAATTTACGTTCTTAAATGGGGAGTACAGTGC
>CAVDQU010000198.1:0-4267 GCA_963611035.1 Agathobaculum sp. | reverse complement strand
GTAAAATCCTAACATATACGGTAATATTTTTTGATTTTTCACTATGGAGTAACATATTCTATGAAATTATTGATCGTTGATGACGAAAAACTGACCCGTGAAGGTATTTTAAAAAGTCTCCCTTTAGAAAAATTAGGGATTCATCATACATTCATGGCAGATGACGGGGTACACGGCCTTGAGACCGCTTTAAAGGAAAAGCCAGACCTGATCCTTACAGATGTGCGTATGCCCCGTATGAGCGGCGTGGAAATGGCCGAGGAGATCCTTAAAGTGCTTCCCAACGCCATTATCCTGTTTATGAGTGCTTATTCTGATAAAGAATACTTAAAAGCGGCTATTAAATTAAAGGCTGTCAGCTATGTAGATAAGCCTCTTGATATGAATGAACTGACAGACGCCTTAGCTGAAGGCATCCGCCAGTACCGTTCCATGTACACCTCTTTAAATGCCAAATGGATGCACGAGGACAACCTGCGCTCCCAGCTGGCACAGCTTTTAACAGAAACAGACCCGGAAGAACAGGCCCCGGTGATCGGTGCACAATTAAAACCTCCTGTAGGAGAAAATTCTTATTTTACAGCCCTGATCCTGGAATGTCTTACACCGGTATCTGAACTGTCTTCTGACCATATTACAGAGATACGGCGCAGGTTCTGGGCTTATCTGGCACAGAAACATTTTTATGCCCTTGATTTCATCAAATCTGACCGTTTCATCATCTGTTTTATCTGCAGCAATGAAAAACCGAAAAAAACAGTTCTGACAGACTGCGCACGTAATTTTATAGAACAAGTCAAAGAACTGACCTCCTTCTTCCTTGCCATGGGACCGGTAGTCCTTGGATTTAAGCGTGCTTTATTCTCTTTTGAAACTGCAAGAGAGCTTTTGAAACGAAGCTTTTTCCATGACCCCAACACTCTCTTAACGGAAACAGAAAGTGAAAATGTCAGTCAGCCTCTGACAGACATCATGATGGATCTGACGGTAGCTCTTACCAACAGAAACAAAGAAGATGCACTTGAAGCTGCAGACCGCTTCTATCAGTCTGTACAAAGCAGCCAGAATATCTCTTCCAGTCATGTACGTGACCTGTATTTCAAATATCTGGTAAAATTAGACGAGATCAGCATGTCTAATCATATTTCCCTATGGCAGAGAGAAGGTCTGGAATCGGAATCCATATGGAAAGGGATCATGGACTGTGCCGTCTTAAAGATCCTTCATCAGTTCTTCTGTGAAAAAATAATGCTGTATTTTGACCGTTTGCAGTCAAACGATGCTGAAAACCCGGTAGTTTTCCAGATCAAAGAATATTTGCACCAGAATTATGCAGTTCCCTCTCTGTCCGTACCGGATATCAGCGAACATGTTCACCTGTCACCTACCTATGTGTGCACCTTGTTTAAAAATGAGACCGGCCAGACTTTAAATCAGTATCTCACCGATTACCGTATTAAAATGTCCAAGCAGTTTTTAAGTGATCCCCTTTATAAGATCACTGATATTTCTGCAAAAGTAGGCTACAGTGACGGAAATTATTACAGCAAAGCCTTTCGCAAGATCGTTGGGCTTTCACCATCTGAATACAGGGAGAAAATGCTTTAATGAACCTTTTTGACCGTATCCTTCATTATTATATTTATGACATGGGTTTAAAGAAAAAGCTGGTGGTATCCCATACCATCCTTTTTCTGATCCCTACAGCAGTGCTTATATGTTTTCTTTTTTTAAATATCTTCCGCATTGTTATGGACGATACCATCCGTTCCGAACAGGCCTTAAGTTCCCAGTCCGTGCTGTCTGCTGAAAACCTGGTATCCCATGTGACCCATGCTTCTGACACCTTGAATTCCTCCTATGTGATCCAGGATATGTTTGATATTTCCAATGCACAGGCACAAGGACTGATCCCATCCAAAACTAAAATAAGTCATCTGTTTCATCTTGCGGGTACTCTTACGGATCATTCCCTGATCGAATCTGTAACCTTTTATTATGACGATCGCACCTACCATCAGCTGGAACAATTCAACACAGACACGCAAAAACTGTTTCTGCCTCTTTCCAAGGTTTCCAGTCCATGGCTAAAACAGTTTGAAACAGAAGGATGGTCTCAACGTTTTTTTTCAAAAAACTCTCTTTCAAAAGAAGAAATAAACGAACATGGCCCTCTTGCATACATTAAACCTGTTTTTTACCGTTCCAATGGCGGAGAACAGAAATCGATAGCCGCCTACTCTGCCATTTATTTTTCTGAAAACGCATTTGAAAAAGTCCTGAAAAAGGATTCCGCTATCAAAGATGAATTTTCTTTTCTTATAAATGAAGATCTGGATCTGGTGTCTGCTTCTGATCCATCCTTTTTTTCAAACACTATGGCAATTCAGGCATTCCAGGCAGTCCCATCCGCGGGCAGACAATTCCAACTGGTAGATTTAGGAGATTTTTCTGCCTATATTGCCTGCTTTCCATTAAAAAATACAGATTGGTACATGGTTTCCCTGATCCCCGGGGATAAGATTATCGGTATGGGCCGTTCTGTTATATCCAATTTTGCCGTCACCTATGGCATGATCGCCTTGTTTGCCCTGTTTATCGCCTACAAACTGTCTGAATCCATTGCAGACCGCATTATCGGCGTGGCACTGCAGATGGAGACCATACGAAAAGGACGGCCGGAGCCTTTAGAATTGTCAGATGCGGGAAACGATGAGATCGGCGTATTGTCCGGAACGTATAATTATATGACCGCTGAGATCAATCAGCTGATGGATCATGAAGAAAAGGCTGCAAAAGAGCTGCGGAATGCAGAGTTTCGGGCACTTCAGGCCCAGATCAATCCTCATTTTCTCTATAATACACTGGATATGATCAACTGGCTTTCCCAGTCCGGCCAGAGCGAAAAAGTAACGGAAGCCATCCAGGTCCTTACCCGCTTCTACCGCCTGACTCTCGGCAGTCGTGACCTGATCAGCACAGTCCAGGATGAAGTGACCCATGCAACCCTTTATATGCAGCTTCAGAACATGCGTTATAACAACTGTGCGGAATTTATTGCCGATGTGCCCCCGGAACTTGACAGTTTTTCCATTCCAAGACTTACCTTTCAGCCTATTGTGGAAAATGCCCTGCTCCACGGTATTATGATAAAAGAAGAGAAAAAAGGGGCCATCCTGCTTACCGGATGGAAAGAAGGAAATGATATTGTATTCGTAATCTCTGATGACGGGGCTGGTATCCCGCCGGAGAAACTGGATTCACTTTTAGATGAGCAGACCCAGGCGGCCGTAGGCTCCTCTTCCCGGCACATTGGGGTATCAAATACCAACCTGCGGCTTAAAAGCCTTTATGGCAGCAAATACGGTCTTTCCTTTACCAGCGTACCTGGTCAGGGAACCGAAGTTACCGTGCGGATACCGGCGTTAGAGGATGAATTTTAACCGCAAAAAAGGATCTGAAGCAATATCTGCCTCAGATCCCCAGTCTGCGAAATTCTTCTGCAAAGGCTTCCGCCTCTTCTAACGTGTTTTTCCAACCATATTGTTTCAGATCTACTTTATTATCCATAGATACTTCCACGCCTTCCTCCTCTAATAGAAGACGCTGTAAGTCCATATGCTCAAAGGACGCGGCACCTGAAAGTACCCCCTGGCTGTTTACCACCCTGTGGGCCGGCACTTCTCCTGCCCGTCCTTTTTTCAGTCCACATCCCACCTGTCTGGCATTCTTTGGGAAACCGCATAAAAGAGCCGCCTGTCCATAAGTAATGACTTTTCCTTCCGGCACCGCCCGGCAGACGATCCCCAGTCTTTTATAAAAATCCATTTTTTATTCCCCTTTTTGCTGCAATTTCCAAATCCCCGCGCCGACGCGGGGCAACATTTGTGTAAAAGAAAACAGGAACCTGAATCTCAAGTTCCTGTCTAAGTCCTGCAGAAGAAGGGAGTCGAACCCTCAAGGTATTACTACCACACGGACCTGAACCGTGCGCGTCTGCCAATTCCGCCACTTCTGCATTTGCTTATGTAATTAAGCACGGTACTTTTAAGTACCAGTGCGGGAGATGGGACTTGAACCCACACGATCATACAACCACAAGATCCTTAGTCTTGCCTGTCTGCCAATTCCAGCACTCCCGCAGCACGTGTTATAATATAGCACAGAATTTTCAGTTTGGCAATAGTTTTTTTGAATTTTTTTTAACTTTTGGTTACAGTTCAGCCATGAGGTTGAAACAGCACTTTTAACACCGGCTAAAAAATAG
>CAVDQU010000197.1:0-4331 GCA_963611035.1 Agathobaculum sp. | reverse complement strand
CCTGTGTGGCAGGCTGCTCCAATCTGCTTTACCGTTGCAAGTAAAGTATCATTGTCACAGTCGATCTTTAAGGATTTTACATACTGGAAATGTCCGCTGGTCTCTCCCTTTACCCACTGTGCCTGACGGCTGCGACTGAAATAGGTCATGCGACCGGTTGCCAGTGTATTGTTAAATGCCTCTTCATTCATGTAGGCTAACATTAACACTTCATTGGTCTTATAATCCTGAACGATCACCGGGATCAGTCCGTCGCTGTTTAATTTAAAATTTTTCCAGTCTACAGAAGACTCAAAAGTATCTACAGAAATTCCCGCTGCTTTTAAAGACTGTTTAATGGTCATGGAAGACTCCATGGTATCTTCAGTAAAGGTAAGCACAGCGCCGCAGATATTTCCGCAGCCAAAAGCATTTTTCAGACTTTCAGCTGTATCTTCTGCGTCATCCTTTGCCTGTAAGAAGAATAAAAATGGGGCTTCGCTGTCGCTGATAGATGCCATTTCCAGTAAAGAAGGCACACTACCAGCTGTATTCAGAAGCATTACAGATGCGCCTGCTGCCTCATAATCCTTTACATGGTCCAGATAAGCGTCTGTTGGCAGATATGCGTAGATCTTCTCTTTTCCAAAGCGATCAGAAGCCTCTTTGATCATATCTGCGTTCTCTTCTTTGCTCATGTCTAAAAATACAGCGCTGGCGCCTGCGTAAAGGTATTTCTTTATATCTTCCATGCGCTTTACTCTGCCGCCTGCAATGACCGGGGCGTCTGCTTCCCTGCACACCTCTTTGATCACTGCAATAGCAGCTTCATGGTCCTCATCGGTTACAGACCAGTCATAAACCAGGATCTCATCGGCTCCGTTGTCGCAGCAGTGCTTTGCAAGCTGGGGGGCAGAGGCTGTATAAGTACGCTTTCCGTCCCAGCTGCTGATACGTCCTTCCTGGTAGCCGAAGCCTGCGATCAGTTTTTTATTATCCATTTTCATTTACTCCTTGTCAGTGCATTTTTCAAAACGGCAGACTGCCTCATTTAAGTCTACCCGCTTCTCATAAAGGGCTTTTCCAATGATAGCGCCGGAAATTCCCGCTTTATAAAGGCCGTCCAGGTCTTTCATACAGGATACGCCGCCGGAAGCGATAATGTCAAGTCCTGTTTCCTCGGTCAGCTTCTTTGTTGCCGGGATATTTGGGCCTGAAAGCATGCCGTCTCTGGAAATATCTGTATAAATAATGTGCTTTACGCCGTATTCCTTCATTTTCAGGCAGAGGTCTGTAGCTGTAACAGTACTTACCTGTTCCCAGCCCTGGATCGCAACCATGCCGTCCTTGGCATCAACACCTGCGGCAATGGCATCTGCTCCAAATTTCTCCACCATATCTTTTAAAAACTCCGGCTCTTCTACTGCCTTTGTTCCTATGATCACACGTTTTACCCCTAAAGAAAGCATGTTTTTAATGGCTTCCTCCGAACGGATGCCGCCGCCGATCTCCACAGGGATATTCACAGAAGAAACGATTTTTTTAATGGTTTCTTCGTTGACAGAACGTCCTGCCAGTGCCCCGTCCAAATCTACCAGATGTAAAAATGTAGCTCCTTTTTCCTGCCAGAGAGCTGCGATTTCCTCTGGATGCTCTGAATATACGGTAATATCTTTAAATGCCCCCTGACGCAGACGGACGCATTTTCCATTTTTCATATCGATTGCCGGATACAGCTGCATGATTTGTCTCCTTTTCTATTCCTGAATGTGGGTTTTTAAAGACTTTTTCTACAGACTTCCCTTTGTAGATAATACATCCGTAAGCCTTGGATCATAGCCGGTGGCTCCGTCTAATGCCTTTGCAAATGCCTTAAAAGCCGCCTCTATGATATGGTGGTTGTTGCTTCCGGACATCTGGCGCAGATGAAGGTTCATTTCCCCGCCGTAAGATACTGCATAGAAAAATTCCCGCACCATTTCTGTCTCCAGATCACCTACTTTTTCCCGGTCCAGGTTTAAATCATAAACCAGGTACGGTCTTCCGCAAAGATCCAGGGCGCAGATGACTAAGGCCTCGTCCATAGGAAGGATCTGGGAACCATAACGGCGGATGCCTTTTTTATCCCCCACTGCCTTGCGGATCGCCTGTCCTAATACAATTCCCGTATCTTCAATGGTATGGTGAGTATCCACTTCCAGATCCCCGTCTACAGTAAGATCCAGGTCAAAAAAGCCATGGCGGGCAAAGCTGTTTAACATATGATCAAAAAAGCCAATGCCTGTATGGATATTGGCTTTTCCGCTGCCGTCCAGATTTAAGGTCATGCTTATTTTCGTTTCATTAGTATTTCGTGTGATCTGCGCAATGCGTTCCATATTTTCTATACTCTCCTTTTTATCCCTCTGATCCCGAATTGCTACATGCTTTGCACTCTCGCAATTCTAAAATCATTCAAATCTGACTCTGATGGAATTTGCATGTGCAGTCAGGTGCTCTGCCTCTGCAAAATCCTCAATGTCCTTGTGGGCCTTTTCAAGAGCTTCTCTGGAATAATAAATAATGCTGGATTTCTTAATAAAGTCGTCTACGCCCAAAGGTGAGAAGAATTTTGCTGTTCCGTTGGTAGGAAGGATGTGGTTCGGTCCTGCAAAATAGTCTCCCAGCGGCTCAGAACTGTATTCGCCAATGAAAATTGCTCCTGCATTGCGGATCTTTGTCATTACTTCAAATGGATTAGCAGTTACTAACTCCAGATGTTCCGGGGCAATGTTATTGGCGGTCTCCACAGCCTCATCCATGGTGTCCACTACCAGGATATAACCGTAGTTATCCAGGGATTTCTTAATGATCTCGCTTCTGGATAATACCTGTAAGAAGCCGTCAACTTCTTTGGAAACCTTCTCAGCCAGTTCCATACTGGTGGTAACCAAAATGGCGCTTGCCAGCTCATCATGCTCTGCCTGGCTTAACAGGTCAGCTGCCACATATCTTGGATTGGCAGTCTCGTCTGCAACTACCAGGATCTCGCTTGGTCCTGCGATGCTGTCAATACTTACATGGCCGTATACAGCCTTCTTTGCAAGGGCTACGAAGATATTTCCAGGTCCTACGATCTTGCTGACTCTTGGAATAGACTCTGTGCCGAAAGCAAGGGCTGCGATGGCCTGTGCGCCGCCTACTTTATATACTTCCGTAGCACCAGCCAGATGTGCAGCTGTCAGTGTAACAGGATTTACCTTGCCATCTTTTCCGGGAGGTGTGACCATAACGATCCGCTTTACACCGGCTACCTCTGCCGGGATAATGTTCATAAGCACAGAAGAAGGATAGGCCGCTTTGCCACCAGGTACATACACACCGGCGCTTTCTAAGGCTGTGATCTTCTGTCCTAAAATAGTGCCGTCCGGCTGGGAGTCAAACCAGCTGTTTCTTCTCTGTTTTTCATGGTAACGGCGGATGTTTTCCATGGATTTTTTCATTACTTCCAGAAGATGTGGATCTACTGCTTCCATGGCTTCTTTGATCTCTGCATCTGTTACACGGATGTTGCCTGCGTTGATCTCTGCCTTGTCAAATTTCTTTGTATAATCAAAAACAGCAGCATCTCCTTCTGCTTTTACCCGGTCTACGATCTCCTGCACCGTTTCTGTGTAGGCATCATAGTTGTTTGGGTCTCTTTTTAACATGTCTGCCAGAATATTTTTCATAGATGCTTCATCTAATTTTACGATCCTCATTTGTCCGCCCTCTCTTTTTCTTTTAAAAGTCCCTGAAAATTCTTGATGATCTTTGTGATCCGCTCATTTTCCGTTTTCATGCTCACCTGGTTGACTACCATGCGGGCTGAAAGGTCGCAGACCTCTTCTAATACTACCAGACCATTTTCCCTTAAAGTAGACCCAGTCTCCACGATATCCACGATCACCTCAGAAAGCCCTACAATGGGCGCCAGCTCAATGGAGCCGTTTAATTTAATGATCTCTACAGTCTGGTATTTCTGATTGTAGAAATAGTCTTTTGCAATATGTGGATATTTGGTAGCTACACGGATCAGTTCGTGGTGTTTTAAACGCTCTCTTGCTGACTCCGGTCCGCAGACGCACATCCTGCATTTTCCCATTGCCAGATTTAAAACCTCATACAGTCTTCTGCCTTCCTCTAAAATGGTATCACGACCTACAATACCGATGTCTGCAGCGCCGTATTCTACATAAGTAGGAACGTCATTTGCCTTGGCTAAGAAGAAACGGATGCCCAGGTCTTCATTTACAAAGATCAGCTTTCTGGAGTTCTTGTCCTTCATCTCCTCACAGGAAATGCCAATCTGTTCAAACATATCCATTGCCTTG
>CAVDQU010000196.1:2673-4363 GCA_963611035.1 Agathobaculum sp. | reverse complement strand
CTATGAGTTAGAGGTTCGAAACGATGGAGAAACTCCCGCTCTGTTTATGAAAGTATCTGCAGGCAGCGCTGCAAACATTAAGCCGGAGCTTGTTTTAGATGCTTACTATGCTTCTTTAGGGGAAGAACGTCCCCAGTTCGCTTTTATGACAGAGAGAGAAGAAGTGTATGCAGATAAAGCCTCAGCAGAAGAGATAGAAGCAGGCGTACACAAATTCATAACACTGGGAGACCTGGGACAGGATATAGAATAATGGATAAATTAGTCATTACCCGTTTGCAGGGAAAAATATGTACCGCCTCTGTTTCTGACAGAAAGGTAAACGGCATCACTCTGGAAGAGGAAGATCAGGCATCAGTCCTTAATAACATTTATATAGGAAAGGTCCAGAAAGTAGTTGCAGGTATTAACGCGGCTTTTATTGACCTGGGCGTGACTATTGGTTATTATAGTCTTGATGAAAATAAAGAACATTTATTTACCCAGCAGGGAAGAAGTGGTAAACTGAGACCAGGAGATGAGATCCTGGTCCAGGTAAGCCGGGACGCAGTAAAGACCAAAGCACCGGTCCTTACCTCCAATCTGTCTCTGCCTGGGCGTTTTTGCGTTCTTACAGCCGGAAAAGCTGGAATTGGATTTTCTGCAAAACTTACCGATACGGCCTGGAAAAATCAGATCCGGAAAATGCTTAATGAAAGAGAGTTTGAAGGTTTCGGTATCATCGTAAGGACCAATGCGGGATCAGCAGAACCGGAACAGATATTAGAAGAGTGCGAAAAGTTAAAGGATCAGTTAAAAAAGCTGATAAAAGAGAGCAGCAGCCGTACCTGTTACAGCTGTCTGTATAAAACGCTTCCTTCTTATATTACAGGTATCCGGGATTCCTATGCAGGACGCCTGGAGGAGATCGTTACCGACTGTCCGGATCTGCATGACCAGTTAAAGACGTATCTGGAAAACAGCCAGGCAGAGGATGCAGGAAAATTAAAACTGTATACAGACGAACTGCTTTCTCTTAGTAAGCTTTACAGCCTGGATAATGCTCTTTCAAAGGCACTTGATAAACGGGTATGGCTGAAATCAGGCGGTTATCTGGTGATCGAGCCAACAGAAGCCATGGTAGTCATTGATGTGAATACCGGCAAATACGAAGGCAAAAAGAAACTGGAAGAGACTGTATTGAAGATCAATTTAGAGGCAGCAACAGAGATCGCAAGACAGCTGCGGCTGCGCAACCTTTCCGGTATCATTATGGTAGATTTTATTGATATGGACAAGGAAGAAAACAAGGAGACGCTTATGGACGCATTACGGGCGGCTGTAGCGAAAGACCCGGTAAAAACAGTGGTAGTAGAAATGACCCGACTGAATTTAGTGGAGATCACCCGTAAAAAGGTGAGACGGCCATTATATGAACAGGCGGCAGGAATATATAACAGTAACTAGTACACTAGCACAAAGGAGTAAGGGGAAAAGACATGAAGATCATAATCGTGGGCTGCGGCAAGGTTGGAACAACTCTGGCAGAGCAGTTAAACAGGGAAAATCATGATATCACACTGATCGATACCAATGATGAGGCGTTAAAAAACATTTCCGACAATGTGGATCTGATGAGCGTAACCGGAAACGGCGCTATTTATCAGGTGCAGATGGAAGCAGGCATCCAGGAGGCAGATCTGATGATCGC
>CAVDQU010000196.1:0-2663 GCA_963611035.1 Agathobaculum sp. | reverse complement strand
CTACTAACTCAGATGAGTTAAACATGCTCTGCTGCCTGATTGCGAAAAAAGCAGGTAACTGCCATACGATCGCACGTATCCGAAATCCTGAGTATTCTGCAGAGATCGGCTATATCAGAGAGGAATTAAACCTTTCCATGGCTATTAACCCGGAACTGGCAGCTGCAAGAGAGATCGCAAGACTTCTGCGTTTCCCTTCTGCTATTAAGATCGAGCCATTTGCAAAAGGAAGGATCGAGCTTTTAAAGCTTCTTATTCCAGATCATTCTAATCTGGATCAGTTAAAGGTTATGGATGTGGTAAATAAATTAAAGAGCAATGTGCTGATCTGCGCTGTTGAGCGTGGAGATGATGTTGTGATCCCGGATGGTAATTTTGTGATGCAGAAAGGAGACAAAATCTCTTTCATCGCCTCCCATGCGGACAGTGCGGACTTTTTTAAGAAAGCCGGGATTGAAAATAACTCTGTGAAGACAGCTATGTTCGTAGGCGGCGGAAAACTGACTTACTATCTGTGTAATCAGCTGGCAGATACAAAGATCAAGATCAAGATCATTGAGCAGGATGAAGTACGATGCAGAGAATTAAGCGATCTGCTGCCAAAGGCAATGATCATCCATGGTGACGGCTCTGACCAGCAGCTGTTATTGGAAGAAGGCATTCGCCAGACAGAGGCATTTGCTTCTTTAACCGGTTTTGATGAGGAAAATATCATGCTTTCTTTGTATGCAGCCAGCCAGTCTAATGCAAAACTGATCACAAAAGTGAACAGGATCTCCTTTGAAAGCGTGATCAATTCTCTGAATTTAGGGAGTCTGATCCAGCCTAAAATGCTTACTGCAGACCTGATCCTTCAGTATGTAAGAGCTATGCAGAATTCTATGGGAAGCAATGTAGAAACTCTTTACAAGATCGTGGCAGACAAGGCAGAAGCGCTGGAGTTTCGCGTAAAAGCAGGTTCTCCGTTACTTGGCATTCCGCTGGAAAAACTGAAATTGAAGAGCAATCTGCTGGTAGCCTGCATCAACCGCAACGGCCGTATCATTACTCCGCGAGGCAAGGATACTATTGAGGCCGGTGATACGGTGATCATTGTTACGACCCATACAGGCCTGAATGATCTTACTGACATTTTAAAGTAAAGGGGCGGTTGTAATGAATCATAGTATTATTATCTATATGTTGGGCTGGATCATGAACATAGAGGCAGCGCTGATGCTCATTCCTATCATGACAGCATTTATTTATAAAGAAGACGTTGTCAACTGCTATGCAGGTGTTGCAGTTGTTTGCGCGGTCTTTGGCCTTTTATGCACCAGAAAAAAGCCGAAGGTAAGTATGTTTTTTGCCAAAGAGGGCTTTGTACTTGTTTCTTTAGGATGGCTGATTTTAAGTTTTTTTGGTTGCCTTCCGTTTGTGTTAAGCGGAGAGATCCCGCATTTTATCGATGCATTATTTGAGATCGTGTCCGGTTTTACCACCACAGGGTCCAGTATCCTTGTGGAAGTAGAAAAATTGTCAAAGGCAAGCCTGATCTGGCGGAGCTTTTCCCACTGGATCGGAGGTATGGGTGTGCTGGTATTTATCCTTGCGATCCTTCCTATGACGGGAGATTATGATATGCATATCATGAGGGCTGAAAGCCCGGGACCTTCTGTGGGAAAACTGGTTCCAAAGATCCGTATTACCGCTAAGCTTCTGTACGTGATCTATTTCTTTATTACGGTAGTAACTGCCATCTTTCTGCTAGTGGGAAAAATGCCGTTGTTTGACACTCTTTGCATGAGTTTTGGCGCAGCGGGAACCGGAGGCTTTTCCTGCCGCAACAGCGGTCAGGCAGGATATACGGTTTACCAGCAGGCGGTATTAAGTATTGCCATGATTCTTTTTGGCATTAACTTTAACGTTTATTATCTGCTCCTTATACACAAGACAAAAGAAGCCTTTAAATGTGAGGAAATGCGGGGATATCTGGCGATCATCCTGGCCGCAGTAGTGTTGATCACCATTAATATCCGTTCCATGTTCCCGTCTCTTTTTCTGGCCGCACACCATGCATTGTTCCAGGTTGCTTCTATTATTACCACTACAGGTTATGCTTCCGTGGACTTTGATAAATGGCCGGAGTTTTCCAAATGCATTCTCATAATGCTGATGTTCATCGGTGCCTGTGCCGGAAGTACCGGCGGCGGAATAAAAGTCTCCCGTATTATGATCGCATTTAAGGAGATCAGACGAGAAATCTCTACCATGATCCATCCAAGAAGCGTAAAGGTCTTAAAATATGAGGGAAAAGTGGTCGGAAATGATACGATCCGTGTTTTAAACTGCTATATTATCGTATATGTCATGCTATTTGCAGCATCTGTCCTTATCGTCAGCCTGGATAATTACGATTTTACTACCAGCTTTACAGCAGTAGCAGCAAACTTTAACAACATCGGACCGGGACTTTCAGTAGTAGGACCGACTTCCAACTTCTCCATGATGTCCTATCTGTCAAAAGCAGTGCTTATTTTTGACATGCTGGCAGGAAGACTGGAGCTGTTCCCGGTACTTGTCCTTCTTTCTCCAGGAACCTGGAAAAGAGGATAACACAGTGTTACAATTCAGCCATGACATCTTCTTGTTTCCATATTCATGAAAACAAGAAGCCTGGTGGA
>CAVDQU010000195.1:0-4411 GCA_963611035.1 Agathobaculum sp. | reverse complement strand
CCTCCTGCAAGCAAGCTTGCGTCGGATTTTAGACCTTTTGACCCTGGTATCATAATATTACAATTGGTTGTCATAAAATAAGGGGATGTTAAATTTTATCCCCTTATTATTGACATATTTGTGAAAAAATAATATAATCATGTTGTTAGTTCGTAACAAATCCGTAATAATTTTAATTCTACAGTTAGGAGACTTTCAACGTGAATCTTGCTTTATTCCAGAGACGTGCGCTAAAGGCTGCTGCAGGTCTTTTTCTTTTATCCGGTATTCTTTTCGTAAATCCAGCGGACAGTTATGCTGCTTCTAAAAATGCAGAAGTGCAGACCCGTTCCTCTTATATGGTCACCATTGCAGCACCTTCCGTAGAGGTACATCTTTCTGCTAATGAACACAGCCGTTCTGTAGGACAGGTAAAGCGTGGACAGACTTACGAGGTCCTTTCTAACCTGGGTAATGGCTGGGTAAAGATTGGTATAGAAAGTGGAGATGGCTATATCAAAACTTCCGGAAAAGCCTCTTTAGTAGAGAAAAATCAGGAGACGGTAGATCTTTCTGTCAGACAACGCCGCCAGACAGTAGAATTTGCTCTTCAATTTATCGGCGGAAGTTATGTTTTCGGTGGAGTTGACCCTAATAACGGAGTGGACTGTTCTGGTTTTACCCGCTATATTTTACAGCACAGCGCTTCCATCAGTCTTCCTCATTCATCCAGAGGACAGGCTGGCTGCGGCACCCAGGTTTCTGAAGAAGAGATGCAGCCGGGAGATCTGATCTTCTATGGTGATGACGGCGGCATCAACCATGTAGCAATGTACATTGGTGATGGACAGGTGGTCCATGCTTCCACCGAAGCTACAGGTATTAAGACTTCTCCTTATAATTACCGCAAGCCGGTAAAGATCGTAAGTGTTTTAGGTTAATAAGAATCGTTACATAGCCCTGGCGCCAGGAATGGTGTCGGGGATTTTTTGTTTTGTATTTGGATATATTTTCCGGCTGTATCCCGGCCGCGATCTGTGAAGAAATTGTGAAATCTGTCAAAAATGTAAATAAATATTAAAAAATAATAAATATATTGACGAATCGACTATGTGTGGTATAATACAAATGTAATCAACGTAACATTTGCGTAACATTTAGACGTAACTATTTAACATAAACCGTAACAAATAGGATGGTATAAGGATGCATAAATTTTTTGGTAAACTGGTTAGAACAGGACTTGTATGTGGGATGCTGATGATGACAGTTCCGATGACTTCTATGGCAGCGATCGGACCAGGATTTAAAGAAGGCACCTACATTGCTACCATTACAGCTGACAGCGTTAACATCAATAAGTCAAAGGACAGCGAAGAGGTTCTGACCACAGCCAAAGCAGGGGATACATACGAAGTTTTAGAAGATCTGGGAAATGGATGGATGAAGATCCGTGTAAATGATACAGAAGGCTATCTTCCCGTTTCTGAGAATGCAGAAGTGATGGAAGCCGAAGAAGGCGAGATCGAGGAAATCCAGAAAGAAGCCATTGAATCTTCCAACAGCTATAAGAGAGAACAGCTTGTAAGCTATGCACTTCAGTTTGTAGGCGGCCCGTACCGTTATGGTGGCAGTGATCCACGTACAGGAATCGACTGCTCCGGCTTTACCAGATATGTCTATCAGCATGGTTTAGGCATTTCCTTAAACCGTTCTTCCGGCAGCCAGGCAGCTCAGGGAACCTCCATCAGTGCATCCCAGATGCAGCCAGGGGACCTGCTTTTCTATGGAAGCGGAAGCGGCATTAATCATGTAGCTATGTACATAGGAGACGGAAAGATCGTTCATGCCTCCACCGAGGCAACCGGGATCAAGGTTTCCAACTGGAATTACAGAAATCCGGTGAAGATCGTAAGTATGTTGGGATAAGAAGGGTAATATAAAGAGACAGGCTCTTCTGCCAGTGGCAGAGGGGCCGTTTTTTGACGTATAAAATTATCCATAAAAAGGAGAAAAGCCGGGATAGGGGAGCTATCCTGGCTTTTCTCAAGGGGAGTATAAATAATTAAATAAGGATGAGGCCATGGTTTAAGGGAAACCATGTTGCCTCACATTAGTTATAATATAAATACGATAAAATTGCAAGGAAATTCCCTGAAAGCCGTGTATAAACTGCCGGGATACAGCCATAATAAAGCTGTAACTTGAAGTTAATACAAAAATATCTTTTTGGAGGTATTGAAATGGCAAAGAATGACTACAGCAACGATTACAGTAACCGCTACAGCAACCAGATGGATGACTGCGGCAGCATGAACCAGGAAAACAAAGCAAAAAACAGGACCGAAAATAAAACGGAAAACAACACCCGCACAACTTCAAAGAATAACGCAAAGAACAATGCCAGAAATAAAACTGAATATTAAAATGTAAGGGATTAAGATTTGTAAAACCGCAAAAATGTAATGAATAAAATGACCGTTTCAGGTAAAAGGAAAGTACCTGAGGCGGTCATTTTTATGCTCTGGTCCCAGGGTGTACCCGTCAGACAGGACGGGCATATATTAATAATAGGAAGACTTGTCTATAAGGAAAGAAGGTGGAAATATGACTGGTTTTCCAATGCTTCCTTACTGGGAATTTGACAGGTGGATAGAAACGGGGCGGGTTCGGCGGATCATTGATCTTCGCAGTCCCTGGCAGTATGAAGAAGAGAGGATAAGAGGGAGTGAAAATATCCCTTATGATGAATTCTGGGATCGTATAGATGAGATAAATTATGGGGAAATGACTATATTCTGCTGCGAAAGAGGCGCCAAGAGCATGGTCATTTGCCGTGACCTGTGGCGTATGGGATATGAGGTGGCAGACCTTGCAGGAGGAATGGTGAATTACAGAGGGAAATACATTGACAGATAGAAATGGTATTTTATATAATGAGTGCAGTAGAAAAACAAGCGCCGCCAGCGGCGGCATTTGTTTTTCCTGCACCATTAACGAAGATTCCGCCTGCGTTAGCAGGCAGTAGAGCGCAAAGCGCGGGGGATCTGAGTTTGCGATGTAACGAATGAGCCGCCTGCGTCAGCAGGCAGTAGAGCGCGTCAGCGCGGGACTCATGAGTGGACCAGCACCATTAACGAACAGAAGGAGCAAAATTTTATGAAGATTTTATTCGCATCCGATATCCACGGTTCTGCGTACTATTGCCGCAGACTGTTAGACATTTATAAAGAAACAAAAGCATCCAGAATGGTCATTTTAGGAGATATCCTTTATCATGGCCCGAGAAATGATCTTCCAAAGGAGTATGCTCCCAAGGAAGTCATTGCCATGTTAAATCCATTAAAGGATCAGATCTACGCTGTCCGTGGCAACTGTGACACAGAGGTAGACCAGATGGTGCTCCGGTTCCCGATCCTGGCAGATTATGCACTGTTAGTATTAGACGGAAAGACATTTTACGCAACTCATGGCCATGTATTTAATCAGGATCATCTGCCGCCTATGCAGGATGGAGATATTCTGGTCCATGGCCATACACATTTGCTGAAAGCAGAAAAAGTGGAAACAGAGTGCGGAACCATTACTGTATTAAATCCAGGTTCTGTTTCTATCCCTAAGGGTGGAAATCCAAACACCTATGCGATCCTGGAAGATGGCGTATTTACCATTTATTCCCTGGACGGTGAAGTGGTAAAAGAATTGAAGCTGTAAAAATTATGATTATTTATATGATCATTTATGATTATGAAACTGAAAAATGGAATGAATTTAGAACTGTGAGGAAAAAGGATTGAAGCAGACCTATGAACTGATCGCGCCCTGTCATTTTGGACTGGAAGCGGTATTAAAAAAAGAGATACTGGATCTGGGATATGAGATCTCCCAGGTGGAAGACGGAAGAGTCACTTTTATTGGTGATGATGAGGCAATCTGCCGTGCCAACGTATTTTTACGCACTGCAGAGCGTATCCTGTTAAAAGCAGGCAGCTTCCGTGCAGAGACCTTTGAGGAGCTGTTCCAGGGAACCAGGGCCATTGCCTGGGAAGAATTTATCCCGGAAGATGGAAAATTCTGGGTGGCAAAGGCTTCTTCTATTAAGAGCAAGCTGTTCAGCCCTTCTGATATCCAGTCTATTATGAAAAAAGCCATGGTAGAGCGGATGAAAGAGCATTACCATGTATCCTGGTTCCCAGAAGACGGGGCAAAATTTCCGCTGCGTGTATTCTTATATAAGGATATTGTTACGATCGGCATTGACACCAGCGGTGATTCCCTTCATAAAAGAGGTTACCGCACCCTTACCAGCAAGGCGCCTATTACAGAGACGCTGGCTGCAGCCCTGATCATGCTGACACCATGGAATAAAGACCGTATTCTGGTAGATCCATTCTGTGGAAGCGGTACGTTCCCTATTGAGGCAGCTATGATG
>CAVDQU010000194.1:0-4506 GCA_963611035.1 Agathobaculum sp. | reverse complement strand
TTTTATTCCTCCATACTACAGAGGAATCCCATATAAATAGATTATCACAATTTTTCAGTAGATGCAATAAAATCCCCCACCCAAATCATATCTTCGTAAACATGCCCCTAAAATAGAAAACTACTAAGAAGTTTTTTGACTTTCCTACATCAATTGCGTATACTATAAGACAGCGGTATTTATTTTTCCCTGCCGCCATTAACAAATACACCAAAGGAGCTCACCCGTGAAATTCGCAGTTACCATCGTTACTTACAACCGGCTGGAATTATTAAAAGAATGCGTAAAACAGGTTCTGTCCCAGACCGTTCCATTTTCCTATATCTGTATTGTAGACAACCACAGTACGGACGGCACTTCAGAATATCTGGACCAGCTGGCATCTCAAACCGCAACAGTTTTCGCAGGCAGAAGTAATCCGGAATTTCACATTCTCCACCTTCCGGAAAATATCGGCGGAGCAGGTGGATTTGCAAAGGGACTGGAAGACATTGGAAAAACGGACTGCGACTGGATCCTGATCATTGACGATGATGCCATGATCGCAAGCGATTATATAGAGCAGCTTCAGAGAGCCATTTTAAAGACAAACTACCTGGCTTATTCCGGCACTGTAACTACAGCCGGAGCCATTGATACCACCCACAGACGCTTCATCCAGTGTCCAAGACTGATGCTTTACAAACCTGTACCAGAAGAAGAATATGCCAAAGCATCCTTTGAATACGACATCAGCACCTTCTGCGGCCTGTTGGTAAACGCCCCCATGGTGCGAAAGATCGGACTTCCAAAGACAGAATATTTCATCTGGTTCGATGATACAGAATACTGCATGCGGTTCCATGACCAGTCACGGATCCTAAATGTGACCACTGCCGTTTTAAACCACAAAACAGCGCCTGCAGGTTCCGCTCCCGTTATCAGCTGGAAAAATTACTATGGTTTCCGCAATGCCATTGACATAGGAAAGACCTATTCCAAAAATCCGCATCTATATATGGCATATATCTGGCTGAACCATAGAGCCCACATTTTTCTGGATACTATTGGACTTCTTCTTGGAAACCAGAAAGAAATGCGCCGCTACCGCATTAAAGTTTATAAAGATGTTCTGAAAAACCGCCATAAAGTACCAGACGGAATATCCCCGGATTATCTGCCTGGAAGCGGATATAAATAAATCTGCCTGTCACAGATCTTAAAAGATACCAATTATAAGGAGAAAATTCATGCAAGCAATCATCCTGGCTGCCGGAATGGGAAAACGTTTAAAGCAGCTGACACAGAATAATACAAAATGTATGGTAAAGGTAAACGGTGTTCCCCTGATCAACCGCACCTTAAGCCAGTTGGAACAGCATGACCTGTCCCGAATCGTTATTGTAACCGGTTACGAGGGTAAAAAGCTTCGGGAACATATTGAAAGTCTGCATATTAAGACTCCTGTTGTCTTTATCGACAACCCGGTCTATGACCGCACCAACAATATCTACTCCCTTTTCCTTGCAAAAGACTATCTGTTAAAGGAAGATACGCTCCTTTTAGAGTCCGATATCATCTTTGAAGACTCTGTATTAAACAGCCTTACGGATGATCCAAGAGACAGTCTGGCACTGGCTGCAAAATATGAATCCTGGATGGACGGAACCTGTCTTGTGCTGTCAGATCAGGACGATATCGAAGCCATGATCCCAGGCAAAAAGTTCCGTTTTTCCGATACAGAGCATTATTATAAGACTGTAAACCTGTATAAATTCAGCCGGGAATTTTCCAGGACCCACTACGTTCCATTCCTGGAAGCTTATACAAAAGCCCTTGGCAACAACGAATACTACGAGCAGGTGTTAAAAGTGCTTGTAACCTTAGACGATCCAGGCATCAAGGCAAAACGCCTGAATGAAAACCAGCGCTGGTATGAGATCGATGATATCCAGGATCTGAACATTGCCGAATCCATTTTTGCGCCGGAAAAAGAGCGCACCCACCTGATCCAGAAGCGCTTCGGCGGCTACTGGCGTTATCCGAAAATGCTGGATTTCTGCTATCTGGTAAACAGCTACTATCCGCCCCAGAAAATGATGGATGAGATCAAGCATAATTTTGATATCCTTGCAAGACAGTATCCTTCAGGAATGGCTGTAAACTCTCTCCTGGCAGCCAGAAACTTCTCTCTGCGTCAGGACCAGATCGTAGTAGGAAATGGCGCTGCAGAGCTGATCAAGGCCCTTATGGAGCAGGTAAAGGGCAATCTAGGCGTGATCCGTCCTGCTTTTGAAGAATATGCCAACCGCTGTGACAAGGAAAAGGTCATTGCATTTGTTCCTGAGACCGAAGACTTTTCTTATAATGAAAATGATGTAATCCATTTCTTTGAAGATAAAGACCTGGGCTGCCTGGTATTAGTCAATCCGGACAATCCAACAGGCAATTATATTTCCCGTGAGGGCATGTTAAAACTGGCACGGTGGACAAAAGAAAAAGGCATCCGTTTCCTTGCAGATGAGTCCTTTGTAGACTTCTCAGAAGAAGCTGAACCTACTCTTTTAGTGGAAGAACTGTTAGACGAAAATCCGCACATGACCGTAGTAAAGAGCATTTCCAAATCCTACGGTATCCCAGGACTGCGCCTTGGCATTGCAGCAAGCGGCGATACAGAACTGATCGATATGCTTAAAAAGAATGTGGCGATCTGGAATATTAATTCCTTTGGTGAATTTTATATGCAGATCGAAGAGAAATACAGAAAAGACTATGACGCTTCTTTAGACAAGCTCCGCACAGAGCGGGCCCGTTTTGCCGGGAAGCTCGGCAGTCTCCCGGGGCTTCGCGTCTTCCCGTCCCAGGCAAATTACCTGATGGTAGAACTGACAGCCGGAAATATCAGCGCTGCAGAAGTCACAGAGCTTCTTCTAACCCGCTATAACCTGTTTATTAAAGATCTGTCCTCAAAGATCAACAGAGACGGCCGTCAGTTTTTACGGATCGCCATCCGCAATGACGCGGAAGATGATGTACTGGTAAAAGCATTGGGAGAAATTTTAAAACAATAATTGTCTATCCGGTACACGCACCGCTACGGTCATTGATCTTATTATGCATATCATGAACAATAAAATACGATAAAAAGGTGTCACACAGGTATAGATTGGATTTCGAACCTATATCAGGTGACACCTTTTTTATACGACAGAAGACAGAATCCCCATCACTTTTTTACTGTTTTATGCCCCAAAAACTTCTTTGGCACGTGCCATAGCAGAAGCAATTACTTTATCCATGTCATAGTATTTATATTCACCTAATCGTCCGCCGAAGATGACCTTCTCTTCTTTTTCAGCCAGCTTTGCGTATTTCTGGTACAGTGCCTGGTTCTTCTCATCATTCACCGGATAATATGGCTCCATGCCTTCTTCCCAGGTAACCGGATATTCTCTTGTGATCACAGTCCTTGGCTGGGTACCAAACTCAAAGTGCTTATGCTCGATCATACGGGTGTATGGAGTCTCACGGTCTGTGTAGTTGACTACTGCCACGCCCTGATGATTTTCCTCATCCAGAACCTCAGACTCAAAGCGCAGGCTGCGGTATTCCAGCTTGCCAAACTGATACTTATAATAAGCATCAATGGTTCCTGTATACACGACTTTTTCCCCTAAGCTGTCATAATAATCTTTTTTCTCCAGATAATCTACGCCGGTCTCAATGTCACAGCCTTCAAAAAGACGGTCGATGATCACATTGTAGCCGCCGATGGGGATTCCCTGGTATAAGTCATTGAAATAGTTGTTGTCATAGGTATAGCGCACTGGCAGTCTTTTGATGATAAAAGCAGGAAGCTCGGTGCAGTCTCTTCCCCACTGCTTCTCTGTATAGCCCTTTACCAGCTTCTCGTAGATCTCACGACCTACCAGACTGATTGCCTGCTCTTCCAGGTTCTTCGGCTCGCCTGTGATCTCCTTTTTCTGCTCTTCTATGATCGCCTTCGCCTGATCCGGTGTGGAAATGTTCCACATCTTGCTAAAGGTATTCATGTTAAAAGGCATATTGTACATTTCGCCTTTATAATTGGCAACCGGGCTATTGGTATAACGGTTAAACTCTGCCAGGGAATTTACAAACTGCCATACTTCTTTGTTGCTTGTATGGAAAATATGGGCGCCGTATTTATGTACATGGATGCCTTCCGTCTCCTCACAGTACACATTTCCGCCAATGTGATCTCTCTTCTCCACTACCAGGCACTTCTTGCCATTCTGCTTTGCATACCAGGCAAAAACACCGGAATACAAGCCGCTTCCAACTAATATATAATCGTATTTTTTCATGTCATGCTGCCACTCAAAACGTGTTTAAATATACTCAAACACATCGAGAAATTGAAGTCCTCACGGATACTTCTTACTGCTTCAATGTGTATGTTTTTGCGATTGCAAACAATACGCTACTCACAAGTTCTTGTACACTCCACAGTCGTAAATTCCCGAAATAGCCTTCGGTACATACTTA
>CAVDQU010000193.1:0-4543 GCA_963611035.1 Agathobaculum sp. | reverse complement strand
GAGTATGGAAAGCCTTAATGGATACTTTGTCAGCCGAGTTGACCAGGGAATATGGAAAAAGTTATTCAAAAAGAAATGTTGCCATTACAAGCAAGTTTGAAGACAGCCATAGCAATCCAGAAAAAGAAAGATCGAGAGGGCAGACACCGGTAACGCCGGAGATACTATCAAGACTTCCGGAAATTATATCAAGCTACGATAAGGTAGAAAATACAACCAGTTCCAAAGATAGAAAACCAGTTCTGAAATTCGAGAAGGATATTAATGGAAAAAATGTTGCCGTAGAATACGTTAGAAGCAAGAAAGGAATGCTTGAGCTGCAAACAATGTATGCGTGGGAAAATAAAAATAGCAGGAGTGTATCCACTACGCTTACAATGCCAGAAAAAACTGACCCGTACAGAACGTCCGAAACGTATAGCGTCATTACCCCTGCTACTAAGGACAATATACAACCAGGTACAGAAAAAAGCAAGACTCGTTTCCAGCTGAAAGAACCAATTGAAGAAACAAAAGATCTTATAGCTGCTCATAATGTGAACGCTGACAAGCTGAACAAAATGCTGGACTATGACGGGATCCCTATGCCATCAATCGCAATCACAAAAGCCGAATTGGACTCATTTTCGATGCCTTCTTCGGGTGACAGATGAAAATGCACGTTTATGGTATATGAACGAGACTTCAAAAGAAGGATGGAGTTCCAGAACACTGGACAGAAATATCGGTACACAATATTATTATCGTTTCTTAGTTTATTCAGTTAAAAAGTTCTTGACATCACCACGTCACAGTGTTATACTCCAAACAACTTCATTAGAAAACCGTTGAAACGGAGATAACGGCAGTTATGGCCTCACAGAGAGTCGGCGTTGGTGGAAGTCCGATAGATCCCAGATTGTCAAATGGACCGTTGAGGGCGCAGTCAAAGAAGGAAACTTCAAGTATTCTGCGACGTGGGGCTGACGTTAATAGCCGGTAGTATGATAGTACTACGCAGAGCGCACAGCTTATGTGAAACAGAGGTGGCACCGCGGTTTATTCCGTCCCTGATGATATTTAATATCGTCAGGGACTTTTTTTGTATGATGAAGGAAAAAGACTAAGGTAAGTACAGTAGACAGACAAGAGGAGGAAAAGATATGTCAAATGCAAAAGGGCGTTTCGGGATCCATGGAGGTCAGTATATTCCGGAAACATTGATGAACGCAGTGATCGAGCTGGAAGAGGCGTATAACCATTACAAAAATGATCCTCAGTTCCAGGCGGAGCTGACCGAGCTGTTAAATGAGTATGCAGGTCGTCCAAGCCGTCTGTATTATGCAGAGAAGATGACAAAAGACCTGGGCGGAGCCAAGATCTACTTAAAGAGAGAGGACTTAAACCACACTGGCGCTCACAAGATCAACAATGTATTAGGCCAGGCACTTTTAGCAAAGAAAATGGGCAAGACCCGTCTGATCGCTGAGACCGGCGCAGGACAGCACGGTGTTGCAACTGCTACAGCAGCAGCCCTTATGGGAATGGAATGCGTCGTTTATATGGGCGAGGAAGACACCAAGCGCCAGGCTTTAAACGTATATAGAATGAGACTGTTAGGAGCAACGGTCATCCCTGTAACCACAGGTACAGGAACCTTAAAAGATGCCTGCTCCGCATGCTTTAGAGAGTGGACTAACCGCATCAGCGATACCCATTACTGCCTTGGTTCTGTTATGGGACCGCACCCATTCCCGACTATCGTAAGAGACTTCCAGGCAGTTATCTCCAAGGAGATCAAGGAACAGCTCATGGAAAAAGAAGGAAAGCTTCCAGATGCAGTGATCGCCTGCGTAGGCGGCGGTTCCAATGCCATCGGCGCTTTTTATAACTTTATCAATGATCCGTCTGTTAAGCTCATCGGCTGCGAGGCAGCAGGACGGGGCGCAGATACACCGGAAACAGCAGCAACCATTGCTACCGGCCGTTTAGGGATCTTCCACGGCATGAAATCTTATTTCTGCCAGGATGAATACGGACAGATCGCTCCTGTATATTCCATTTCCGCAGGACTTGATTATCCGGGAATCGGACCGGAACACGCCATGTTACATGATACCGGTCGTGCAACTTATGTACCAGTAACTGATGATGAGGCAGTAGACGCATTTGAATATCTGTCAAGGACCGAAGGTATTATTCCTGCTATTGAGTCTGCCCACGCAGTTGCTTATGCAAAGAAGCTGGCACCGACTATGGGAAAAGACCAGATCATTGTTATCAACATTTCCGGAAGAGGAGACAAAGACTGCGCAGCGATCGCACGCTACAGAGGGGAGAATATTTATGACTAAGATAAGAGATGCATTTAAAGATGGCAAGGCATTTATTCCGTTTTTAACCTGTGGAGACCCGGATCTGGAGACAACAGAAAAGCTGGTATGCGCTATGGCAGAGGCCGGTGCAGACCTGATCGAGCTGGGGATCCCGTTTTCTGACCCAACAGCAGAAGGTCCTGTGATCCAGGAAGCCAATGTAAGAGCGCTGTCAGCAGGAACTACCACTGACAAGATCTTTGATATGGTTGTCCGCATCAGAAAGACTGTAAAGATCCCAATGGTATTTATGACTTATGCAAATGTTGTATTTTCCTATGGTTCTGAGCGTTTTATCTCTACGGCAGCTGAAGTCGGTATCAATGGCCTGATCCTTCCGGATGTGCCATATGAAGAAAAAGAAGAGTTTGAGCCTATCTGCAAAAAATATGGTCTGGACCTGATCTCCATGATCGCACCTACCTCTGATCACAGAATTGCCATGGTAGCAAAAGAAGCAACTGGATTTATCTATGTAGTATCTTCTTTAGGCGTTACCGGTGTAAGAAGTGAGATCAAGACCGATATCGGTGCTTTAGTAGAGCAGATCCGTGCAGTCACCGATGTTCCATGTGCTGTAGGTTTTGGTATTTCCGAGCCGGAGCAGGCAAAGAAAATGGCTGGTCTGTCAGACGGAGCCATTGTAGGAAGCGCCGTTGTAAAACGGATCGCAAAATATGGAAAAGACAGCGTTCCTTATGTAGCGGAATACGTTAAGGAAATGAAGCAGGCAGTAAGGGAAGCGTAAGAGCGGGAGAACCTGAGTTTACGATATAAGGCTGCAGCAGAGGGCAAAACTTTCTGCTGTAGCCTTCTTACTATGTATACAGGAAATGCACCGGTGATGCGCTGGCCACTGGAAAGAATCTTATAATCTTATAGACAAATGGTTATAGCTGCTATAGGTATGATAGATTATTATATCATCTCCAAAAATGTACTGACGATCCGTGACATATACCGGTTCCGTTTATAATAGAAATTCACCTCTCTGAGAGCGTCTTCGTGGTTTAATTTATAGTAGACCAGTCCGCCGTCATCAGGCACATGGCGCACCAGAGTATCGGAGCAGAAGGAGATCCCCATACCATACCGGGACAGGTTGTAAGCTGTGATCTGCTGATCCAGTTCCAGCTTTATTTTCGGGAGAATGTGGGCATTGTGGCAGATGCGGTCTGCACGGGAACGGGTATCATTTCCTGATTTTAAGAGGAGAAAAGGCTCTTCCTGGAAATTTTCCAGAGGTACTGGCGGGATCCTTGAGTTTAAATGACGGTTTTCCCTTATATCTGAAGCAGTAAGGGCGTAGTTTTTCATCTTTTCATTTACAGCCAGCCGGGTAGGAACGGCTAACAGCAGGTGTTCCTCGCAGAAAAAGCTTTTCTGGTACACAGCCGGGTCCATGCTTTTATTGTCAATCAGCAGGTCCAAAGAACCGGAAAAGAGCCGCTCTGTCAGCTGGGCTGTATTTGCTTCTACCAGATCCACCTGGACCTGGGGATATTTCTCGGTAAAGCGGGAGAGAAGAGGGGGCAGTACATAAGAGGCAAACAGGTTGGTTCCCCCAATAGCAATAGTACCGCTTTTTAATTCCTTCATATCATTAATATAGTTCTGAAATCCATTTTCCACGTCCAGGATGATCTCAATGGAGCGGATATATTCTTTTCCCAGTTCTGTCAGCTGGATATGGTTGGAACTGCGGTCAAAAATAGGAAATCCGATCTGGGCTTCTGCTTTTTTCACAGCCGCACTTAAGGACGGCTGGCTGATAAACAGGTTTCTGGCCGCTTTTGAAAAGCTCATTTCTTTATAAACTTCATAAACATAGTGCATTCCCTGAAACATGGGAGTCCTCCTTGGTAAATATGGCATAGCAATATATGATAGTAATGCATTATAGACATTTATCTATAGAAAGTATGAAATTATAAGTATTTGAAAATATTGTAGCCTGAATATATAGTAGAGTCAAGGAAAAGATCGCAGCGATATAGCTGCCGTGAATATACTGATAGATAATAATGTCCTCTCGGAGTCTTTCCTGCACCTGCCTTTGTGGCCGATTTTCCGCCAGTAGCACCCGAATTTCATCAACGTACGCACCGCGTACGCCTCAGAAATTTGGGCACAACTGACAAAAAATCTTCTCACAAAATCAGGTACAGAAAGATTCCGAGAGAACATAA
>CAVDQU010000192.1:0-4608 GCA_963611035.1 Agathobaculum sp. | reverse complement strand
TCTGTTGTAAATCGCCATTTCTGTCTCCTCCTTTGTGTCTCTGATTAATAGTTTACTCAACTTTCCCACCAGTAAAACTGGCATAAACAGTTGATTTTTCAACTGAATTTTTAAAATAATTGGTTCCTTGACATAAAAATAGCACCTAATCTTTGATATAATAAGTTCACCAAAAACAAATACTCAAAGGAAAAGGTGCTGAACTTATGATATACCAAAACGCTAAAAATGAAAATACCCAAAATCAATTTTCCAACGCTTTAAAAGAACTCCAGATTGGAAAATTATTGCGAAACTCCAACATTACAAAATCCTGTGGTGTTTCTGCATATGAAGTATTTCAATTTTTACTGCTGCTTGTATTTCAGGGACGAAATCTCTTTCGTTTTCTGAATTCTAAACATAAAGACCAGGCCGTTTCAAAGAATACGTATTATCGTTTTCTTAACGAAACTTCCTATAACTGGAGCAGGTTTCTCCTGTTCCTTGCAGCTAAAGTTACTTCCAGATTTGATGCCCTTACCAGACCGGAACGGGTTAAGGTTCTGGTTCTGGACGATTCCGTAGTGAAACGAAATCGAAGTAAATCTGTAGAACTGCTTGCACGTGTCTATGATCATGTAGAGCATAGATTTCAGAAAGGATTTACCCTGCTTACATTGGGATGGTCTGATGGTTACAGTTTTATCCCCGTTGGGTTCAATCTGCTTTCTTCTGCTAAAAAGAGCAATCGTTACAATGAAGTATCTGAAAACATCGACCATCGTACAAACGGTTATAAGTTCCGCAAAGAAAGCATGATGAGTAAAACAGACGCTGCAGTTCTTCTTATCCAGAGAGCTTTACAGTCCGGTATAAAGGCAGATTACCTTCTCATGGATACCTGGTTCACAACGGAACCTATGATTCGTTCTGTTCTGGATGCCGGGCTCGATGTAATCGGAATGGTAAAGCAACTGAAACAGCGTTATACCTATAAGGGCAAAAAATATACACTTCACGAGCTAAAAAGAATGGTCCGCTTTGAAGGTGCGAAAAATATTTTTGGCTCTTTAGTTGTCACCACCAAAACAGGAATTCCTGTTAAGATTGTTTTCGTACGAAACCGCAATAAAAAGAGTGAATGTCTGTATATCTTAAGCACAGACCTTTCTTTAAGTGACGCTGAGATCGTACGGATTTACGGAAACAGATGGTCTATCGAATGTTTTTTCAGATCATCAAAATCCTTTCTGAAGTTAGGCACTGAATTTCAGAGCCATAATTATGGTGCAATGGTAAGCCATACGACCATTGTATTTACAAGATATATCATTCTGGAATGGATCCGAAGGAACCAAAATGACCAGAAAACGTATGGTGAATTATTCTTCATATTCTGTGATGATATTCAGGACATGGACTTAACCAGTGCACTGCAGAGCCTTATGGCTCTGTTTGTGGAACACATTTTAACATTATCCGCTGATATTACATCCATCATAAAATGTAAAGTAAGTGAATGGATTGCATCTCAAGCCGCATTTATTCAGGCTTTATTTAGAGATATCAGCTGGGAAAGTTGAGTACAACAGCATTTACAAGATTCAGATGCCCAAAGTAACACCTCATGTATGCAGACATACTTTTTGCTCCAAGATGGCAAAAAGCGGCATGAATCCCAAGAGCCTGCAGTATATCATGGGACATGCAGATATCAGTGTTACCATGAACACATACACACATGTGAAATTTGAGGATGCTGAGGCAGAAATGAAGAGAGTCGCAGTAATCTGGTTGCAATGATTTCCGTCAGACTTCTGAAATAGTACAGGGGTACGATTGGGTATTTGTACCCCCATTTGTACCCCTGTTGTACCCCTATTTTCTCAAAAATATGAGTTTTTATGAGAGATTATGAGATGATGCATGATTTTGGAAAAGTCCCGCAAACCCAGTAAAATCAAGGCTTGCGGCGATATGAGAGGATATGAGAGATTATGATAAAAATACTATTTATTTGCCACGGCAACATCTGCCGTTCCCCCATGGCGGAATACGTAATGAAAGATCTGGTAAGGAGATCGGATCTCTCAGACCAGTTTTACATAGCATCGGCAGCCACATCCACAGAGGAGATCGGCAATCCGGTCCACCGGGGGACGAGGGTGAAGCTGGCGCAGGCGGGGATATCCTGTGAGGGGCATCATGCAAGACAGATGACCCGGGCAGATTATGATATCTATGATTACCTTATTGGTATGGATGAATGGAATATCCGAAATATAAAGCGGATCACCGGCGGTGATCCGGAGGGGAAGATATTTAAGATGATGTTTTTTGCTGGCAGCAGCCGGGATGTGGCAGATCCCTGGTATACAGGGGATTTTGAGGCTACATGGAAGGATGTGACAGAAGGTTGCAAGGGGCTTTTAGAATACGTCTTGAAGAAAAGTGAAATGAAGATTTAAGAGGTGCTTCAGGAAAAATTATAAGAAATTGAGAATATAAAAAACTGGAAAAATACAAAAACTGCTGTCAGTTTAAGAACCGTAAGTTCCCTATTTGACAGCAGCTTTTTTAATATGCGATTTTTATTACACCTGCTTCGCCAGCGCCTTCTTAAACTCAAATCGAAACAGCACACTTGTAAAGCAGATCGCCAGAAAGTCTGCAATAGGTTCAGCCATATAAACCGCAGAAGTCTGATCAGCTGTATAAATATGAGGCATGATGTAGATCAGCGGAAGCAGCAGGATAAATTTTCTGGTAACAGCGACCATAATAGAAGCTTTGGCGCTTCCAAGGGAGGTAAATGTCATCTGGCAGGCCATCTGGATGCCGAAAAGCAGGATGGAAGCCATGTAGATCCGCAGTGCATGTGCAGTAAATGTTAAAAGTGCCTGGTCGGAAGTAAAAATAGAAGCAAAACCAGCAGGGAACAGCATGACTAAAAGCCACATCAATGCAGAATAGGAAAGGTCGATCTTTAAAAGCAGCTTAAAAGAATCTTTCACACGCTTTGTCTGCCCGGCACCATAATTGTAGCTAATGATAGGCTGGGCGCCCTGTCCAAGTCCCTGGAGAGGCAGAAGGGCAAACTGCATGGCACTTGTTAAAATGGTCATAGCGCCAACTGCAAGGTCTCCGCCATATTTTAACAGAGAAGAGTTGAAACATAAGGAAATAATACTTTCGCTGGACTGCATGATAAAAGTGGAAAGGCCCAGTGCAAGACTTGGAAGGATAATGTCTTTCTGCAGTTTCATGTTGCAGCGGCGGATCTTAAGATAAGATTTTTGGCCCATAAGGAAGCTTAAGACCCATGTACAGGAAAGCGCCTGGGAAATGATCGTTGCAAGAGCAGCGCCCCGCACGCCCATATGGAATGCAAAAATAAAGATCGGATCCAGGATAATGTTGCTGGCAGCACCTACCAGGACAGAGAGCATACCGGTTTTCGCAAATCCCTGAGCTGTGATAAAGGCATTCATGCCAAGAGTCAGTTGTACGAAGATGGTTCCCAGGGAATAGATATTCATGTATGCAGCAGCATAAGGAATTGTATTCTCACTGGCACCAAATGCCATAAGAAAGCTTCTATTTCCAGTAAAAAGGATCAAAGTCAGCAGAAGCGATACAAAGATCTGGGTGATAAAGCAGTTTCCCAGAGTCTTTTCAGCGGACTCTTTATCCCCTTTTCCCATAAATATAGAAGCTCTGGGAGCGCCGCCGTTGCCTACCAGTGCTGCAAAAGCAGATACGATCATGATCAGAGGCATGCATACGCCTACGCCGGTAAGGGCTAAAGCGCCGGTCTCTGGTATATGCCCGATATAGATACGGTCAACAATGTTATACAGCATGTTGATGATCTGGGCAGTAACAGTAGGGAGAGACAGTTTTAATAAAAGCTTTCCTAAGGGTTCTGTTGCGAGAAAGCTATTGTCTTTCTTTTGTTGTAAGTTCATTTTCTTCATTCCTTTCTTTCATCGCTTTTTTTGTATTTTCCATGATCTTCTGATTGATCCGTTCGTAAATCCTTAAGTCTTCTTCTGAAAGTCCGTTAAATATCTGCCGGTAAAGATTTTTCTGCATGAAGCGGATATCATCGGTGATCTCCTGGGCAGATGAAAGAAGGGATAAATGGATCTTCCTACGGTCAACAGGATCTGCAGACCGGGTCAGAAAGCCTTTCTGGATCAGGCTTTCCACTGCCTGGGACACATTTCCTTTAGAAAGCATGCGCAGTTCCGTGATATCGGCTGCCGTATCTTTTCCAGGATTATTATATAGAAAGGTGATCACTTTTCCTTCGGTTATGGTCAGCTGCCATTTTTCACAGATGGTCTTTAGTATCAGTTCCTGTAGTTTCATGGCAAGACGGGTATGAGTAAGAAAATCCGTGATGCATATCATGTAAATAGCTCCTTCCTGAAAGTTTTAAATAAAACAGTTCTAAAAAGAACTATTTAGAAGATTAAACCTTATAAGGCAAAATGTCAATACATTTTTGCCTTTTTAGAACATGTATGCTATAATTCATTAGGAAAGTATCAGATTCAGAGCAGACCAAAAGAGCAGTTCTGAAAAGAATTAGAACTGCTCTGAATGTGATTCTTTCCAATT
>CAVDQU010000191.1:0-4634 GCA_963611035.1 Agathobaculum sp. | reverse complement strand
AAAAATGGAATCTGAAAGCCTTGTATTTACTGGCTTGGAGATTCCGAGAGAACATATCTTCAGTAAGGAGGACAATATGAACAGGCTCAACCAGAAAAAGATCCGTTTTTTAAGCCTGTCCTTGCTCATTCCGGTGATATTACTTTGTATATTTGTAGTTTACCCGTCCTGGGAGCTCATCCACATGAGCTTCCAGGAGTGGGATGGAGTTGCTGCGGTGCGGCGTTTTATTGGCGCTGACAACTACCGGCAACTCTTTTTTAAATCCCCGGAATTCTGGCAGGCATTTCGCAATAACTTGACATATCTTATCATCCACGGACTGATGATGCCCATTGAACTGGTGCTGGCAGTGATTCTTTCCAGCCGTTTCAAAGGTTCCGGCTTTGTAAAGGCAGTGATTTTCCTTCCATTTATCATCAACGGCGTAGGAATTTCCTATTCATTTTCCTACTTCTTCTCACCGGTGGAAGGCGGTTTTAACTACATCCTTACAAAACTGGGGCTTGGCGCATTTATCCACAGCTGGCTTTCTGACCCGAAGATCGTTAATTTCGTTCTTTCTTATGTGTCCATCTGGCGTTACATGGGCTTCCATATTGTTTTATTTATGGCTGGTCTTGCGTCTGTGCCAAAGGACATTATCGAGGCAGCTGTAGTAGACGGTGCAAATGGCTGGCAGCGCCTGCGCTATATCCAGGTTCCGGCGATCCGTACAGTCCTTGATTTTATGATCTTTGACGTGATCAACGGAAGTCTTCAGATGTTCGATATCCCATATATCATGACAGCAGGCGGACCTGGCGGAGCTTCTAATACCTTCTCCATTTTCACCATTGATACAGCATTTAAGTACAATAACTTTGGTATGGCATCTGCAATGGCAGTTGTGATGATCTTTATGATCGTAGCTGTGCGCATGATCCAGAAGTTTATTACAGAATGGATGCGCCGCAAGGAGGAGAAATATGCATAAAAAATTAATACTTGCAGGGAAATATCTGGTTTCTCTCCTTCTTATCATGATCGTGTTTTTACCTCTTCTGGTAACCGTTGTCAGTTCTTTAAGAGCGCCGGGAACACTGGATGTACAGTCTCCATTATGGCTGTCTCCTTCCCAGATCACCTTTGATAATTACAGTAAGGTACTCCATGAACGTTATCTGGTCCGTTCTGTGATCAATACAGTAAAGATCGTGGTAGTCAGCATTGTATTTAACGTACTGTTAGGTTCGCTGACTGCATACTGCTTGGAGCGCTTCCAGTTCCGTTTTAAGAAAGTCATTTACATGCTGTTCTATCTGGCAATGATGGTGCCAACCAATATCGTGGAGATCGCCCGTTTCCAGGTGATCCGCGGACTGGGCCTTTATAATACTTTAGGCGCGCCGATCATCATTTACATTGCGGCAAACCTGATGCAGCTTTATATTTACCGTCAGTTTATCAGCGGAATACCGGTATCACTGGATGAAAGCGCCATGATGGACGGCTGCGGATATTTCCGTATCTTCTCTCAGATCATTTTCCCGCTTTTAACTCCGGCAACTGCAACGTTAGTCATTATAAAGACGGTATCTATTGTAAATGACATGTACATCCCGTATCTGTACATGCCAAAGAACCAGAATAAGACACTGACCACCTTCCTTATGCGCTATGCGGGGGCACAGCAGAACTCATGGCCGTTACTGGCAGCGGGTATCATCGTAGTGGCTCTGCCGAGTGTGATCTTATATCTGCTGTTCCAGAAACACATTGTAGAAGGTGTGGCAGCGGGAGCTGTAAAAGAATAAAGAGTAAGGATCCGTTTTGGGGCGGAACCGATTATAAAATTTAGGAGGGCTTTTACATGGAACATCCGGTTTTGTGGGACCTGAACTGGAAATTTTACGAGAAATTTGAGAACAGTTTAAAGGAGAAGGACGATTTAGAAAAGGCAGTGAACGTGAACCTGCCTCATACAGTAAAAGAGCTGCCATTAAGCTATTTCAGCCACAGTGCAACAGCCAGAATCACCGGCTATGCAAAGGAATTAGACCTTTCTGAGCAGAAAGAGGGACAGCGCACCATTCTTGTATTTGACGGTGTTATGACTTACTATGAGCTTTATGTAAATGGAAAGACCGTTACCGAGCATAAGGGCGGTTATTCCAAGAGTTTTGTTGATATTACGGACTACTGCGTAAAGGGAGTAAACCGCATTGTTCTGAAAGTAGACAGCAGAGAGCGGGAAGATATCCCGCCATTCAGCTATGCCATTGACTATCTCACCTATGGCGGCATTTACCGTGATGTATGGCTGTATCAGTGCAATGAGGCTTATGTAGAGCGCCTTCTGGTGCGTTATGAGCTGAATGGGGATGATGCAGTTTTAACCCCGGAAGTGGTAGTGGACAATAAGGGAGAAGCTTTCGGGGCACAGGCAGTTATCACTGTTTCTGATGCAGAAGGAAAAGAAGTTTTAAGCTATAAGAGAGAGGTTTCCGTAGCAGGCGGACATGCCGGTTATACCTTAGAACCGGAAAATCTGGCTGGAGTACATAAATGGAACCCAGATGATCCATATCTTTATACTGTAAAGGTAGTTTTATCAAAGAAGGACGGCGCTGTAATGGACAGCCATACAATACGTACCGGTTTCCGTACCGTAGAGGCAAAGACAGAAGGCCTGTTTATCAATGGGGAGAAGATCAAAGTAGTTGGTTTGAACCGTCATCAGTCTTTCCCATATGTTGGCTACGCTTTAGGAAAACGTGCCCAGGAAAAGGACGCAGAGATCTTAAAGGAATTTGTAAATGTAAATACTGTCCGCACCTCCCACTATATGCAGTCTGAATATTTCCTTGACCGCTGCGATGAGATCGGACTTTTAGTCTTCTCTGAGATTCCAGGCTGGGGATCTATTGGTGGGGATGAGTTTAAGCGTGTTATGATGCTGGATATTGAGGCCATGATCATGACCCAGTATAATCACCCAGCAATCTTTATCTGGAGCATCCATATTAATGAGTCTTTGGATGACGATGAACTGTATACAAAGGCAAATGCCCTGGCACACAAACTGGATCCGTCCAGACCGACTACCGGCGTGCGTTATATCAGCAACAGCCATTTATTAGAGGATGTTTATTCCCTTAATGATTTCACCTATTCTGACTGTGATCCGGACGCTACCAAGCTGTTCAGAGGCCGCCAGGAGGCAACAGGACTGACCGAGCCGGTGCCATTTTTGATCACAGAGTTTGCAGGAACTGCCTTCCCAACCAAGATGTGGGACAGCGCAGATAAGCGTACTACCCATGCAAGAGCTTATGCAAGGATCTTTAACCAGTCTGCTCTTTCCAAGGAAATGATGGGTATCATCGGCTGGTGTGCTTTTGACTACAATACACATGGCGATTACGGCTCAGGAGATAAGATCTGCTATCATGGTGTCATGGACATGTTCCGTGTTCCAAAATATGCCGCTTATGTGCTGCGCAGCCAGATGAGTCCTGAAAAAGAGATCGTTATGGAAGCAACTACCGAATTCTCCAGAGGCGATAACAAGGGAAATAAGCTGGTTGCCCCATTTATGGTCCTTACAAACTGCGATTACATTGAAGTGGAAATGTATGGAAAAGCGCCGGTGCGTTATTATCCGGATAACCGCTATATCGGCTTAGACCACCCGCCGATTGAGATCGAGGAAGAGATCGGTATCTGGCAGGACATCTGGCAGGACGGCCGCATTGTAGGCTACTACAAGGGCAAACCAGTGACTGAAAAGAAGTTCTTAAGAGACTCTTATTTCACCGATTTAGAGGTAAAAGCAGACGGAACACAGCTTTACGGCGACTATGAAGATGCCGTGCGCGTTGTTTGCCGTGCCCATGACGCAGTGGGAACCACTCTGGTATACTTCCCAGGTGTTGTAAGCCTTGAAACAGAAGGAAATGTAGAGATCGTCGGCCCGAAGACAGTACCTGTTATGGGCGGACACGCCGCTTTCTGGGTAAAGGCAAAGCCAAATACATTCTCTGGAGAGAAGGAAAATGCGAAAGTAAAGATCCATCTCTGCGGTGGCGCGGAAATGGAAAAAGAAGTGGAATTTACACTGGAGAAATCGGATTATACAGTGGGGTAAGATTAGCCTGAACCAACATGATAAAAATTGAATCAAGGTAATATGATTGTGCCAGCCTTCGGGTTGGCACTTTTTTGTATTTATTTTGTCTTAATTTTAAGCATGTGGCCTTCTTATAGGACACCAACATGGTTATAATTAGAATACATAGAGTAAAGAAGGTGGAGAGTTAATGAAATATATTGCACATAAAAATGGAGACAGAGAACAGTCGGTATTGGAGCATTTAAGGGGGACAGCAAGCCTTGCAGGTGATTTTGCGGATAACTTTGGCAAACGAGAATGGGGATATTGCTGTGGCATGTTACATGATATTGGAAAATACTCAGATGAATTTCAAAAGAAGATTAAAACAGGAAGCAACGATCGGGTTGATCATGCAACAGCTGGCGCTCAGGCATGTGAGAAAAAAGGTGGATTATATTCGATTCTTGAGTATTGTATTGCCGGGCATCATGCTGGATTACCAGATTATGGGAATAAGTCTGAACGATCATCTTTAGCT